>NZ_VPDH01000020.1:0-52158 GCF_013417785.1 Acinetobacter sp. YH12227
AAACTTTAACTGTATTGAGTGTGGTTTTAGCGAGAATGCGGATATAAATGCTTCTCGCAATATTTTGGCGGTGGGACACACCGTTTTGTCTGTGGAGGGTGGATGCGGTAAAGGTCGCCTTGTGAAGTAGAAAGCAAGTGAAATCCGTGAGGAAGTCGCCTAAGAGCTTTTGCTTTTAGAATCCTCCACTTGAGCTAGTCGAAAGTGGTGGGAGTATGTCAATAAATCATTGTGTAAGATGCGCATGGGAAGGAAAGGAACAACATTTGAAAAATAGTAATGAGTTAGCTATTCCAATTTTGGCTGTGATTCAACAGATTCCAAAAGGGAGAGTTGCGAGTTATGGACAAATTGCAAAATTAGCAGGTTTACCTAAACATGCTCGTTTAGTTGGCTATGTCCTCAAACATCTTGATCCTGCATCGAATATCCCATGGTATCGCGTGATTAATTCACAAGGTAAATTGAGCCTGGCTAAATTAGATGAGTATGGGCAAAACATTCAGCAATTGAAGTTACAAGATGAAGGTGTATACATGCTGAATGGCAAAGTAAATTTAAAGCATTATCAGTGGCAACCATAGCTCAGTGAATTGGGACATTAAAAAAGCCATCTACAATGAGAAGGCTTTTTGTACTTAGACTTTAAGTTAGCTTATTTGCGTACTACAAGTACTGGCACGTCAGATGCACCCAATACACTTTGAGCTACGCTGCCTAAGAAGAATTTTTTGATACCTGTACGGCCGTGCGAACCAATAATAATTAAGTCTGCATGGCTTTCTTCAGCAGCTTTTACAAGCTCAGCATGTACAACTTGTCCTTCAAGTAAGCGAGTTTCTACTATTACACCTTCAGCCGAAAATTTTTCTTTCGCTTCTTCAAGTGTATTTAGAATTGAAGCACGTGCGCGTTCAATTAAGTCATTGGTTTGAGATGCAGAAATATATTCAGCGGCAATATAAGGGTCAAGTGTGAGTACTTGCACCACAGTAATTTTACTGCCAAATGCTTTGGCAAATTCAACAGCTTTAGCAACCGCTGCATAAGAAGTTTCTGAACCGTCAACTGGAACTAAAATATTATTTAAAGCCATTTTATTTCTCCTTCTAAGATGAACTACGCTCATCAATCAAAACAACATTATTAACATTAAAATATTGGTTATAGTTTAATCATACGCTGTTTTGAAACTGAATAAAACCTAGTAAATACATAGGGATAAATAACTAAACATAAAAATAAACGATATAAAGCATGGGCTTAGCTTAGCCAAATTATGCAATGGCAAAACGCTTTGAAGTTGTAAAAATATTTAACCGAATGAGAACTCCAAGTTGCATGAATTTATAAGCATTTAAAGAATATTATTCACATTGAATAGATTGGGCATCGAGTTTAAATTTTGGTGCAACCTGTTCAAATTGCTTTAATTTTTCAAAGTCAGCGGGGTTAAAAATTTGTTCTTGTAGCTTTTTAATCTTGTTTGCACTGACATGATGTATTTGTGCACAGTGGAGCGCAATTTGATTATTCTTCGCAATGTTATGAACAGCAATAGAATCATTTAGATTTAAACGGACAATTGGTTGCTGCGCTTTGCTAAGTTGAGCGAGGCTGCGCTTCTGTTGCATGCTTAGTAAAGTCTGTCCATTGATCCATTGTGCTACATCACGGCGCACACCGTTATAATCGACAAATATAGGAGAGATCAATTGGCAGCCTACCAGACTACTGATGACACAGCTCAACACTAAGATTGATTTTTTCATATTATGCTCAATGGGTAAAACCCTAATATCTAACAATAAAATGTGATAAATACGATAAAAATTGTCATATTTGATTAAATAATATCATGTTGAAGTCTGCTTGTTTAAACTCTGAACAAATACGCATATTTATGCTTGACGCTGCTGCATGAAATCTACATAATGCCAACACAGTTTAAGGCTATGTAGCTCAGTTGGTTAGAGCACCGCACTCATAATGCGGGGGTCACAAGTTCAAGTCTCGTCATAGCCACCATTTTTATAGACCAAGCTCTCAGCTTGGTCTCTTTTTTTGTGCTTTAAGAAAGTAAAAACAAGATTCAGTATAACGTTATTAATAATGTAGTTTGCAAAAACGATCAAAACAGATTTTATATTTAAATTTTCAAGTTCAAGTTCAAGTTCAAGATTGAAATGCAATTTATCCTTTAAATTGTATTTAAAATTCACAGATATAATAAAGCCCAGTCGAAACTGGGCTTTTAGTCATCTTTAAATTAGATGCCAGGTTTCCAACCATTCACGATTGGGTAGCGGCGTTCACGGCTAAAGGCACGTGAGCTAATACGTGGACCAATGGCACCTTGGCGACGTTTGTATTCATTTAAATCGACTAAACGAATGACTTTTTTCACGACGTCAGCATCAAAGCCTTTTGCAATAATGTCATCTTGGCTCATATCTTCTTCAATGTATGCATACAAAATTGCATCCAATACATCGTATTCAGGAAGTGAGTCTTGGTCTTTTTGATCTGGACGAAGCTCAGCAGAAGGTGGGCGTGTAATTACACGTTCTGGAATGACTGGTGTCTCAGAAATGCTATTACGGTATTTGGCAAGTTCAAACACAATCGTTTTGTATACATCTTTTAAAACTGCATAACCACCGACCATGTCACCATAAAGCGTGCAGTAACCGACAGACAATTCAGACTTGTTACCTGTTGATAGAACCAAGTTACCAAATTTGTTTGAAAGTGCCATTAACAGTGTGCCACGTGAGCGTGCTTGAAGATTTTCTTCTGTAGCATCGGCAGGTGAGTCACCAAAGAATGGGAACAATGTTTGCATGAAACCGTTCACAATTGGATTGATCTCAGCAATACCAAATGTAACGGCCATGTTTTTCGCTTGTTCAGCAGCATCTTCAACACTGATTTGAGCTGTATAGGTGTATGGCATCATCACAGCTTGAACTTTATCTGCACCAATCGCATCAGCAGCAATGGCTAGTGTTAATGCAGAGTCAATACCACCAGATAAACCAAGAATCACACCAGGGAAGCCAGAACGTTGAACATAGTCACGCGTTGCAATTACAAGGCTTTGATAAATTTCAGCCATAGTGTCGAGTACGGGAACAATATTGCCTTTCTTATAGGCTTTTTGATCGGCATCGTATTCTACAAAGTAAAGGTCTTCGACAAAACTTGGTGCTTGTACAACGACTTCACCTGCATTGTTGATCACAAAACTTGTACCATCAAATACAAGGTCATCTTGACCACCAACTTGGTTGCAATAAACCAAATTAATATTCAATTGTTTGGTTAATGCAGACATGGTTTCAATACGATGTTGTGGTTTACCTACTTCGTAAGGAGACGCATTAAGTACGAGTGCTGTTTCTACATTGAGTTGTGCCAATTGTTGTACGGTTGGGAGAGCCCAAACGTCTTCACAAATAAGTACACCAAATTTATGACCTAGATATTCAAATACAAGATGTTGATGGCCTTCGTTGAAATAACGTTTTTCATCAAATACGCTGTAATTCGGTAGGTTTTGCTTGTTATAAATACCCAACACTTGACCATTTTTCATGACTGCTGCTGAGTTATAACGCTGACCATCTTCAGTTTGATTAACAAAACCAAACACTAAAACGATATCTTGGATTGACGCCAATTGTTCGAACGCTTGTTGAGTGCGTTTATTTAAACTTGGGCGTAGCAATAAGTCTTCAGCAGGATAACCTACTGTAGATAGCTCAGGAAAAACAATAATATCTACATTCTGTTCTTTTGCAGCATTGGCTTGTTGAAGCATTTTTGCTGCATTTGATTCTAGGTTACCAATATGTGGAGAGAACTGAGCAAGTGCAATTTTAAAACTATTCATTCCAACTAAATCCTATTCCTATAGGTGAATACACTTAACACACTGATTTGTATCATTGTAATTATTCAGCGAGTGTATTTAGATACGAAAAATACTGCCGAAAGGCGAAAACTAAATACCATCATCGTATGATAATCAAACCGCATTTATTGCGTGGCAAAAAAGGCTAGCCCTATTTTATCTGAAATTAAGCGAGATACTAGGGTTATTGATAGCTTTTAAAAGGTTGACCATAGATATTCATAATAAATGTGACCATGATGCGGCTTTTTTATTCAATATGGCTATCTTTGGACTCATTTTCCCCCCAAGCTTTATGCATGTTTAATCGTAATTTTTAGCTGCTGATGGTGAGTTGTGAATTTGCTTTAAGTGTCGGTTTTTACTTAAGTCATTACAGCATTTAAACTAAAAATCAATGTGCTGATTCCTTCATTAAAATAATGTTTTCAATACGCTTAAGGTAGATGTCGCGGGCGATATCGCCTTGTTGCTCAATGTTGTAATCAAAATAGGCTTTGTTAGGTTTTAGCTGGTAGTGATATGGATTGTATTTTTTGAAACTACAAAAATAAGCCAACTGTAAGATTGCCCCGAAAACTAGAACATTGATGTTTTTTTGATGTTGATAAACGTGGGCCATCTCGTGGATAAAAAGAGCACGATAGCCTAAGCGTTCTTGTGAATAATCATCTTTATACAATAAATTTCGCGCATGGATATAGCCACTCGGTGCCATGACCACATTGGATGCTTGCCAAGGCAAAAATGGATGATTCATGATTTTGACCTGCTGATAATCAATTAAATCCCCAAATACTTCACGGCACATGGTGATTTCACCTTGTGTCAACATTCGCCATTTAAAACTTTCGAGTTTTAATAGCTTAATGAGTGGAGGTAAGTAATTTAGCATAAAGGGGAGTGATAAAAAATAGCCTATTTACAATCTACTATAACCTGAATATGTCGTTGAAATGTGTATTTATAATGCTAAATCGCACAGGAAAATGTAGCTAAATGCAGCATATTACTTGATACAGCGCTACAATTTCGTTTTCGGTTTTATAGATAGCAGCATGCAAGCACGGATCAATACTTTAATTTCTGAAATTAGTAAAAATATGTATGAACGTGAGCAAATTATTGCTTTAAGTTTGCTTGCTGGTATTGCTGGAATGAATACCTTTTTGTATGGTCTACCAGGTACTGCAAAGAGTTTGATTTCAAGACGCATCGCTTCGGCCTTTGAAGTGCACGACTATTTTGAATATTTGATGAATCGTTTTAGCACACCTGAGGAAATTTTTGGACCCGTATCTATTAAAGCCTTAAAAGAAGATCAATACATTCGTAAAACTGAACACTATTTGCCGCGTGCTGATTTTGCTTTTCTCGATGAAATTTGGAAAGCTAGTCCTGCGATTTTAAATACATTATTAACTTTGGTGAATGAACGCAGTTTTAAAAATGGTGAAATCATTCAAAAAGTACCTTTAAATGTATTAATCAGTGCCTCTAATGAAATTCCAGAACAGAATCAGGGTTTGGATGCATTATATGACCGTTTCATTCTGAGATTAGAAGTACCGCCGATTACCGAAGCAAATAATTTTCATGCTTTATTGCAAGCGAAACCATCTAAAGTGACTGTAGAGGTCGATGCAGCATTAAAAATTAAAAAAGCTGAGCTTGACGATTGGCGTGAGCAAATTTATGCCATTGAATTGCCTGCGCCGATTTTGCATATTTTTGACTTAATCAAACATCGACTTAAGCATAACGTTGAAGATCATGTGATTTATGTTTCAGATCGTCGTTGGCAGCGTGTGGCATATTTGGTGAAAGCATGTGCTTTTTTGAATGATCGTCAGCAGGTGATCGTCAGTGATCTATTGATCTTAAAGCATTGTTTATGGAATCAACCGGAAGATATTGAATTTATAGCCACACAGTTAGATGACATACTGGCTGAACAAGCTTTGAATGATGGCTTGGACTATGAGAAATTAGTATCTGAAAAAGATCAGCTTGAGCAGCGCGTTTTAAATTATTTTTATTATACCGATGATGTGTATGAGTCATATCTCATTCAGGGCAAGGATTATTTGCGTGCGGTAACCAATTTAGATCGCCATTATAAAGATAAATTACTTTACCTTGAGCTGGATAAAATGGACACCAAAAAGGACTTTTTTGCCTTGGATGAAACAGGTGAAGAAGTGCGAGGTATTGTGTGTAATTTTAATGGCGTGCGAGTATGTACATTAAAAGGTGGTTATTATGGTTTAGAAGAGGTCGTCACGCCGTATATTAAATATCATAAGGGCGCTGCACGAAGCACATTGTCAGCACAGGATAAATACACTTTATTGCAGGAAGTACAGGCACTAAAATCGAAATTTTTACATGCATTCCATACACATGCTGAACGCTATAAAGTACAAAAAGATCAGTTCCAGTCGGCTTTTGTAGTGAAAGATGATATTGAAAAATTACAACAAGCCATTGAGCAACAACAAGCGCGTTATCAGCTTCAATTACAGGATTGTGAGCGTCTGGAACAGTTATGTCGCAATTAAAACCGACACGACAACAAACCCAATCGGCACTCGATGAATTAAGTTCGCAGCTTTATGATGAATTAAAACAATCCAGCTTAAAACATTGGTTGGATGATCATAAAGTGGCAAAAAAGCTCGATCAAAAAATTCAGGAATGGGCCTTTCAGGCAAAGTCGAGTTTAGATCAGCAACATCCTTATTTACATGCTCAACAGCAGCTAGAACATTGGTTAAAGGCTGAGTTCTCTGTTGCTGAATTAAAGCAGTTGATGGATGAATATGCCGACTTTAATCAAAGTTTGGGACAACTTGAGTTAACTGGATATTGGCAAGTTCAAAATGATATTCAGTTATTGTCGCCACAAAACATTGCCTTGCAAGCTGCTTTGGTAAAACAGAAATGGCAACGTAAGTTAATGGAAGCTGTCGCACATTGGGAGTTTGAGCAACTCAGTTTGCAGCGAGATACTTTTTTAGAAGAAATAAAAGACTTTCTGGCGACCTTGGCGAAAATGGCAAAATATCAAGATAGCTTGGGTTTTGAGACAGGAATTTTCATTGATTATTCTAAGGGGCAACTGACTGAACAAGACATGCAGCATTTTGAGCAGTGGGCCAGTTGTTTAGAGCAAGATGCTGAGTTAAAGCGTTTATGTCATCAAATTGGTAGTGCTCAGCCGCACAAACCTCGTAAGCGCTTAAATGCAACACTCAGTGCAACGCCAGAGCAATATGTAGAGCAATCGGCACAAGAAGAAATCACTGGTATTAAATTGGCGCATGACTTAAGTCTGGCATTGCCAAGTGAGCTAGCATTATTGTCAGATCCAGATTTACAGATTTTATTTGATTTAAAATTTCTAGAAGCCAATTTGATGAGCTTTAATATGCAAGGCCAGCAACATGGTCGTGTTATTGAAGACCAGCATCAGAAGCGACAACGAATGGGGCAGAAAGGTCCGATGCTGATTTGTTTAGATACCAGTGGTTCTATGAATGGGCAGCCTGAACTGATCTCTAAAGCCATTTGTTTATATTTGAGTATGCAAGCCTTACGTGAAAAACGTGCAATGTATATTGTGAATTTTTCGACCAATATTACGGCGCTGAACGTAAAGCGTGACGGTGGGCTCGATGATGTTATTCATTTTTTGGCACAGTCGTTTCATGGCGGGACGGATATTTTGCCAGCAATGAGTCATGCTGTAGAAATGCTAAAACAGCTACAATTTGCTCATGCCGATGTTGTGGTCATTTCCGATTTTATTATGGGACATTTGACAGACGAGTTAATGCAGGAAATTAGTCAGTATAAAGAGCAAGGCAATGGTTTCTATGCAGTGGCCATTGGCAATATTCGATTAGATCATTTGGATGAAAGCCTGTTTGATCATCAATGGATCTACCAATCAAATCGTGGCGAAGTAGTGCAACTGCACTGAATTTAAACTCAGAACTTAAAATTACGCTGACCTTAAATGATAAGGTTTTGAGTCCTTTAGCAGTGAAGTTTTAAAGATTGTCAGACAAAGAAAATCTTTGAGCAAATTTGCAAATCGATAGGTTGATTTTGCTAATGGGTTCACATTTTTTCTACCTTAGTTTGTTCTCAATACATGTGTTTTGACCTGTTACCAACATGATGTCAGTGCAGGAAAACACCCATATTGAGAGACGAACTATGAGCGCTTTTCAACCGATTAAAAAAACATTAGCTCGCGTATTTTCATCGCCTGTATTTGATGCGACGAAGCAGTCTGCTGTTGTTCCGATTCGCCATATGAAATTTGATTTTGAAGCGGATAAAATTGACCCTAAATTTTATATGAATGCGGAATTGGCTAGTGCCTATTTTGGCTCTTTGTCTATTTTCTTAACACACGGTGAAGATTTAGTGATTGATACGGCGCGCTACCACCGTGATTTCATTGATGATCCTATACTTAAGCAACGTGTAACATCATTGATTGGTCAGGAAGCCATTCACTCACGTATGCATGAAGAATTAAATGAAGCATATAAGTTACAAGGTTTGCCAGTATCAATCTTTAGAAAATTTGAACACTACGTATTTGAGTATGGATTTGAGCGTTTACCCCAACCGATGAAATTGTCTTTAATGGCAGCAATTGAGCATTTTACGGCAGTCCTTGCTGAATACATGATGAATCATGAAGAAGTGTTTTTTAGCTCATAAGATGAAAAGCAGCGTGCGATTTGGATGTGGCACATGCTAGAAGAATCTGAACATAAAGATATTGCTTATGATGTCTTCCAAAAACTATCAAATAATTATGCTTTACGTGTCGCTGGTTTTTTTCCGGCTTTAATTACTATCTTATTATTAATTTCATTTGCTTCATTCTTTGCACCGTTTTATCGCAAACCTTCGAACTTAATAAGTTTGGATTATTGGAAAGATTTGCCACGTAGCGTTGGACTGATTTTTGGGCTTAAAGATGGTGTATATGGCAGTAGCATCAAACACATATTTGATTATCTGCGTCCAAGTTTCCATCCAAATGATTATGACACTTCAGCCTTTCTTGAATACTACAAAAAACGGCTATTAAATCCAGTGGATGGGGTGTTGACGCCATATTTTGTTAAAGAATTTACCCCTGCATTAAAAGTATAAGAAAGGATAAAACCATGGGTCTATTTGGAAAAAAGAACAAGCCAAGCGAAAATGCCTATGCAGTGGTCACTGGTGCAGGTAGTGGTATTGGGCGAAGCTTTGCTTTGGAGTTGGCACGTCGGGGCGGGACAGTGGTCTGTGCCGATATTCATTTAGAGGCAGCGCAAGAAACAGTTGATCAAATTCAGTCTACAACCTCATCAAATGCTTATGCGGTGCAGTGTGATGTGGGTAAGGCTGAACAAGTGCAAGCACTGGCAGAGCAAGCAGAGCAGTTGATGGGGCACGACGTGACCTTGGTGATCAACAATGCAGGCGTCGGGCTTGGTGGTAAATTTGATGAACTCACCCTAGATGATTGGCAATGGTGTATGCATGTCAATCTTTGGGGTGTCGTACATGGCTGTCACTACTTCGTACCAAAGTTAAAACAAAATAAGCAGGGTGGTGCGATTATTAATGTTGCTTCTGCTGCGGCATATACTGCTGCACCTGAAATGACAGCATATAACGTGACGAAGTCGAGTGTGCTGGCATTGTCTGAAACTTTATCGGCAGAGCTGTGATCGGCAAATATCCGTGTGAATGTACTGTGCCCAACATTGGTGCCGACCAATATCATGAAAAATGGTCGCTTACCTAAACGATATTCAGGCCTGGCTGATCAATTGCTGATGAATCATACATTTACGACTAGCCATGATGTAGTCAATTTGACCTTGAATAATTTAGATGCAGGGAAGTTGTATACCATTCCACAACCTGATGCCAAATTATTTTGGTGGTTAAAACGTTTATCCCCGCAAACCTATACCCGTTTATTGGGGGTGGGTTATCCCATATTTAACAACTATATTAAAAAGTCGGGAGCAAAAGCATGAACATGCCGACACAATTACATGACGATGATGTAAAAGCATTAGATCAAGAGAAAACTCAAACTAAAAAGCCTACAACGCATACTAATGCACGTCGTTCTGCATCGTCTTCTGCCAAAGCTAAAAAAGCCGCACAAGACCGATCAGACTCAGAACCAAGCCTAGAAGTATCAAGTCTAGAAAATCAAGTGCGTATCTACGATACCATTGTGATTGGTGCTGGGATATCAGGTTTAGCTGCCGCTCATCAAATGAATGAACGAGGTTATACCGATTATGTGGTTTTGGAAAAAGCCAATCGCGTGGGGGGAACATGGCGCGACAATACCTATCCTGGCTGTGGATGTGATGTGCCCTCAGCGTTGTATTCGTTTTCATTTGCGCCGAGTCATAAATGGAGTCATTTATTTGCCAAGCAACCTGAGATTCTGACCTATTTGGAAGATGTTGCAGAGCAGCATGCGCTTTATCGCAACATTCAGTTCAACTGTGAGCTAATTTCAGCGGAATGGAATGAGCAATTAAAGCAATGGCAATTGGAGACGAGCAAAGGTCAGTATGCGGCAAGAACAGTGATCTTTTCCACTGGGCCGATTACTGAACCACAAATACCTAAAATTAAAGGTATTGAAAGCTTTAAAGGGGAAATGTTCCATTCTGCGCGTTGGAATCATGATTATGATTTAACCGGTAAGCGTATAGCTGTGATTGGTACTGGAGCATCAGCCATACAATTTGTGCCGCAAGTACAACCTTTGGCCAAGGAGTTAATCGTTTTTCAACGGACTACGCCATGGGTATTACCTAAGGCTGATTTCCCACTGAATGATCGTGCAAAAGGTGTGCTGACACGTTTCCCTGCCATTCAGCAAACATGGCGTAAAAGTGTATCGGGTATCCTAAATGGGATTAACCTAGGCCTACGTAATCCTTCTTTGCTTGAACCAGTAAATTATTTAGGCAAGCAATTGCTGAAAAGCCAAATTCAGGACGATGAATTGCGTGAGAAAGTTACACCAAACTTTTCTATCGGCTGTAAGCGCTTACTCTTTGCTAATAATTACTATCCTGCATTGCAACAAGCAAATGTTGAACTTGTGCCACATGGCCTGGTAGAAATAGAAGGAAATACAGTAATTGCAGCCAATGGTGAGCGGCACGACGTTGATGTGATTATTTGGGGTACAGGCTTTGAGGTGTCGCATCCACCGATTGGAAATCGTGTACGGAATGCACAAGGTCAATTATTGTCAGAACTGTGGAAAGATAGCTCGCCTGAGGCCTTTTTAGGCACAAGTATTGCGCAAGTGCCAAATGCTTTCTTGGTGCTTGGGCCAAATATTTTGGTTTATGATTCCTTTATTGGAATTGCAGAAGCACAAGTTGGTTATATCGTTGATGCTTTGGTACGGATGAAGCAGCAGCGTATTGAAATTAAGCCTAATGTTCTAGCTTATCATAATGCCAAAGTGCAAACGCATTTGCAGACGACAGTGTTCAATCGAGGTGGTTGTAAGAGTTACTATTTGGATGCCAATGGGCGTAATTTTGCTGCTTGGCCATGGTCGCTTAATCAGTTGAAACAGCGTTTAAAACATGCAGATTTGAGTCATTATGATACGGTTGCTTAGATTAGCAGGCGTTGAGTATTTTTTATTTATATGGAACGAGACCTAATTTCTTAGAGAAATTGGGTCTTTTTTAATATATTTGGCTGACTCAACTTTTATGATTGCTTGGAGCTGTATACATAAGCAGCACTTGTTGTGATTGACGATACTTTATAACTTGTGCTTCATTATTAAATCAAATGATGAATGTTTTATTTAATCGGTATTGAGTGTTTGTTTTGAGGCAATAGAGTTTCATGGCAATAAAAAACCACCCGAAAGGGTGGTTTTTTCAAAATCGGATAATTCTTTCGAATTAACGACCTTGGATATCGCGTTGAGTTTCGCCAGTGTAAAGCTGACGAGGACGACCGATTTTGTATGCAGCGCTGTGCATTTCTAACCAGTGGCTGATCCAACCAACTGTACGTGCAAGAGCGAAGATTACTGTAAACATTTCAGTCGGGATACCAATCGCTTTAAGAATGATACCTGAGTAGAAGTCTACGTTAGGGTA
Source organism: Acinetobacter sp. YH12227 (assembly GCF_013417785.1). Classification (NCBI taxonomy): domain Bacteria; kingdom Pseudomonadati; phylum Pseudomonadota; class Gammaproteobacteria; order Moraxellales; family Moraxellaceae; genus Acinetobacter; species Acinetobacter sp. YH12227. The sequence continues at coordinate 12,103 of NZ_VPDH01000020.1, forward strand.
AAGGTTACGTTTGATGAAGTATTCATCAGAAAGCGCAATGCGTTCAAGTTCCATAGCTAAAGCTAATTGTGGATCGTTGATACCAAGTGCAGTTAACACTTCGTCGCAAGTCTCTTTCATTACTTTCGCACGTGGATCGAAGTTTTTGTAAACTCGGTGACCGAAGCCCATAAGTTTAACTTCTTTAGTTTTCACTTTTTCCATGAACGGAGCAACGTTTTCTACAGTGCCGATTTCATCAAGCATCTTAAGAACAGCTTCGTTTGCACCACCGTGAGCAGGACCCCATAGAGCCGCAATACCAGCAGCGATACATGCATACGGGTTAGCACCAGTAGAACCAGCTAGACGTACTGTAGAAGTAGACGCGTTTTGTTCGTGGTCAGCATGAAGCGTGAAAATACGGTCCATTGCTTTCGCAAGAATTGGGTCAACTTTGTAGTCACGGTCTGCAGGAGTAGCAAACATCATGTACAGGAAGTTTTCTGCGTAAGTCAAATCGTTACGTGGGTAAACGAATGGTTGACCAACTGTGTATTTGTAAGTCCAAGCAGCCAGTGTAGGTACTTTAGCGATCAAACGAATCGCAGTGATTTCACGATGGTCGATGTTTTCGATGTCAAGGCTGTTGTGATAGAACGCAGAAAGCGCACCAACAACACCACACATGATCGCCATAGGATGCGCGTCACGACGGAAACCATTGAAGAAGCGGCTAACTTGGTCGTGAACCATAGTGTGGTTACGAACTTTAGCGTCAAATTCAACTTTCTGTTCAGCAGTTGGAAGCTCGCCATTTAGAAGAAGGTAGCAAGTTTCTAGGTAGTCTGCTTTAGTCGCTAACTGGTCGATTGGGTAGCCACGGTGTAAAAGAACGCCTTTACCACCATCGATGAATGTAATTTTAGATTCACACGCCGCTGTAGATACGAAACCAGGATCAAAAGTAAAGTGGCCTGCAGCCAATACATCTTTAACATCAATTACATCTGGGCCCAGAGTGCCACTGTAAATTGGTAAGTCAATTTCTTTGCCATCAAGCTGTAAAACGGCTTTTTTGCCAGTTGCTTCAGACATTCAATAGATCTCCTGTCCTGGTGAATGTATATCTGACTCTGAGTGCTAATCTTTTAATGCTCGAATCAGACGGATCAAAAATTTGCTATAAGATTAGTGAGTACTGAAATTTTGTCAATTATACTTATGGATAAAAGTGACGCCTTAATAGAGGCTTGGTCAGAAATTATACATTTAAAAAAATGAGTAAAATCACAGCACGGACGCAGTATAATAAGTCAAATTGCAGGGGAGGTGCAGAATAAAAAAAGCCTGTTGGATTAATTGTAAGCAATTTTTAATTCTTAAAAACTCTGACACTTTTGGATTTATCAAGAGTTACATTTAGCTAAATTATTATAATTTTCGTAACTTACACGCATTCCTTAAAATAAATCGGTCTTTTCTTACTCATAATTAAAACGACTAACTGAGCCTTTTAAAAAAGTTCGTTTGGTTAAAAAATAGCTAATTAAATAGCGAAAAATGATTAAAAAAGGTACTAATTGACGCTATAAATACGAGTTGATGATGGATAAATGATCGGTTTTAGAGGTTTGTAGAATTTTATGCACAGACTAAGTGCTTATTTCATTTAATGATCTTTCTATTTAATCATTAATATAAATACCAAACATTTATTTGAGTGATTAAGTCTTGGCGAATGGCGAAGATGCTTTTAAAATGTAGTAGGAAAATAAAGGTTTAGATTTGTTCATCTTTAGTCTAAATAAATTTTTCTGCTTATAAACACAAAAACGAAAAATAAAATATCTATTTAACTTTTTAAAACCAATGACATAGTGGAAATTTGTTAGATCTACAGCTTCTATGTTGGCACCAATGTTATTGTTAATGATTCTTATTTAAAGGTTTTTTGTTCAAATCATATATTGTCATCGTTTGTATTTTAATAGTTCACGTTTTATAATTCCCTGTCGTTTATAAGATCAGACAGCTGCAGAGTTTATTATATTGTGTCGTCTGACTATGCCAGCTTTCCTACGAATTAATTCCAACAAACTCCGGATGGAGTTTTTACTTACAGGATGCCCGCTGTGAAAAGCAACAGACCTGTCAATTTGTCCATGGGTCAAGTTTTAGAAGTAAACTTAAAATCCCCTGTGGCTATTGCATCAATATTACACCGTCTATCTGGTGTTATCGTATTTTTACTTGTACCAGTCCTTTTATGGATTCTAGACAAATCACTTTCTTCACCTGAAGGTTTTGCGCAAGTTCAAGAAATCTTCAGTGGTTTCATTGTGCGTTTTGTTGTATGGGTATTTGTAGCCGGCTTACTGTATCACCTCATTGGTGGTATTAAGCATCTACTTGCAGATCTTGGTATTGCCGAAGAACTTCAAAGTGGTCGTATCGCAGCTACTATTTCATTGATCTTGTCTGCAATTAGTATTATTGCAGCGTTTGTATGGATTGTTCTCTAATGAAAAGTGCTACAGGTTTAACAGGATCAGGTTCTCGCGATTGGTTTATCCAACGTGTAAGTGCTGTTGTATTGGCTGTTTATACTATTGTTGTACTGGGTTGGATCCTTTGTAATAGTGGATTTAGCTTCGAACAATGGTATGGCTTTATGATGACAACTCCAATGAAGATTTTATCTTTGTTGTCAGTCTTATCTCTTGTTGCGCATGCTTGGATCGGTATGTGGCAAGTATTCACAGACTATGTGACTACTCGTCAAATGGGTCCTTCGGCGAACGGCTTGCGTTTGGTGCTTACTTCAGCAGTGATTATTGCTGTACTTGCATACGCAATCTGGGCGATCCAGATTTTTTGGGCAAATTGATAGGAAGATATCATGGGCGCTATAACCCCTAAAGAAGATTACACAAATATTCCGCACCAAACTTTCGATGCAGTCATCGTTGGTGGTGGTGGTTCAGGTATGCGTGCTTCTTACCAACTTGCTCAAGCTGGTTTGAAAGTAGCAGTACTAACTAAAGTATTCCCTACGCGTTCACACACTGTAGCAGCGCAGGGTGGTATTGGTGCATCTCTTGGTAACATGCAAGAAGATAACTGGCACTACCACTTCTACGATACAGTTAAAGGTTCTGACTGGTTAGGTGACCAAGACGCAATCGAGTACATGACTCGCGAAGCGCCACAAGTTGTTTATGAACTTGAACACCTAGGTATGCCATTCGACCGTAATGCTGACGGCACAATTTACCAACGTCCATTCGGTGGTCACGCTGCGAACTATGGTGAAAAACCAGTTCCACGTGCTTGTGCTGCTGCTGACCGTACAGGCCACGCACTTCTTCATACGCTTTATCAAAGCAACGTGAAAATGGGCACTCAATTCTTCGTTGAATGGATCGCGCTTGATCTTATTCGTAACGAAGCAGGTGATGTGCTTGGTGTAACAGCGATTGACCAGGAAACAGGTAACATTGCAGTATTCCAAGGTAAAGCAACATTGTTTGCTACTGGTGGTGCTGGTCGTGTTTACCGCGCATCTACAAACGCTTATATCAATACTGGTGATGGTCTTGGTATGGCTGCTCGTGCGGGTATTCCATTACAAGATATGGAATTCTGGCAGTTCCACCCTACAGGTGTAGCGGGCGCTGGTGTATTGTTGACTGAAGGTTGTCGTGGTGAAGGTGCAATCCTTCGTAACGATGCTGGTGAGCCGTTCATGGAACGCTATGCTCCGACACTGAAAGACTTGGCTCCTCGTGACTTCGTTTCACGTTCTATGGACCAAGAAATTAAAGAAGGTCGTGGTTGTGGTCCTAAGAAAGATTACATCTTGCTTGATATGACGCACTTGGGTGCGGATACGATCATGAAACGTCTACCATCTGTATTTGAGATTGGTCGTAAGTTCGCGAACGTTGACATCACGAAAGAGCCGATTCCTGTAGTACCTACTATTCATTATCAAATGGGTGGTATTCCTACAAACATTCATGGTCAAGTGGTTCTTCCAGAAAGCCGTGAAACTGAAGCACTTGTAGCGAATTACAATAAAGAAACTGATGTGTATTCACACAATGGTGGTGAACGTAACTTCACTAAGCCAGTAAAAGGTTTCTATGCAATTGGTGAATGTTCATGTGTATCTGTACACGGTGCGAACCGTCTTGGTACGAACTCACTTCTTGATTTGGTTGTATTTGGTAAGGCAGCTGGTGAACACATCATCGATTACGTGACTAAGCATCACGGTGATGAATATGCGCCACTTCCTACAACTGTTCTTGAGAATACGTTTAAACGTATTAAACAACTTGATGAATCTACTTCAGGTGAGAATGCTCAAGAAGTTGCTGATGCAATCCGTGATATCGTTCAAGATCACGCTGGTGTATTCCGTACATCTGCACTTCTTGAAGAAGGTGTGAAGCAGATTCTTGCAATTGAACCGCGCGTACGCAATATTCACTTGAAAGACAAATCTAAAGTATTCAACACTGCACGTATTGAAGCACTTGAAGTTGAAAACTTGTATGAAGTTGCTAAAGCGACATTAATCTCTGCGGCTGCTCGTAAAGAGTGTCGTGGTGCGCATACAGTTGTTGATTTCGAAGAATCTCCGGATCATCCAGCTTACCCTTATGGTCGTCGTGATGATGAGTGGATGAAGCACACATTATGGTTCTCTGTTGATAACCATCTTGAGTACAAGCCTGTGCGTTACAAACCATTATCGGTTGACGCGATTCCACCTAAACCACGTACATTCTAATTAGGAGAAGTAAGATGAGTAGAGGTACTCGTACATTTAATATCTACCGCTACGATCCTGATAAGGATACAGCACCGTACATGCAAACTTTCAAATTGGAGTTGACTGACAAGCACCGTATGTTGCTTGATGCACTTCTAGCATTGAAAGTACAAGATGAATCTTTAACGTTCCGTCGTTCATGCCGTGAAGGTATCTGTGGTTCTGATGGTGTAAACATCAACGGTAAAAATGGTTTGGCGTGTCTTTGGAACCTAAACGATTTGCCAAACGAAATTACAATCCGTCCTTTACCTGGTTTGCCAGTGGTTAAAGACTTAGTTGTGGATATGAACCAGTTCTACGATCAGTATGACAAAATTCACCCATTCCTAATCAATAATCAACCTGCACCAGCGAAAGAGCGTTTACAGTCTCCAGAAGACCGTGAACATTTAGATGGTTTGTATGAATGTATTCTTTGTGCATGTTGTTCAACTTCATGCCCATCATTCTGGTGGAACCCTGATAAATTCTTGGGTCCTTCAGCATTGTTGAATGCATACCGTTTTATCATCGACTCTCGTGATACAGCAACTCAAGAGCGTTTGGCTCGTCTTGACGACCCATTCTCGTTGTTCCGTTGTAAAGGTATTATGAACTGTGTGTCTGTATGTCCTAAGGGTCTTAACCCAACTAAAGCAATCGGTCACATCCGTAATATGCTTTTAGATTTAGGCTAATAGAGTTAGCAGAAAAAAAGAGCGCACCTTGGGTGCGCTTTTTTTTGTCATAGTAAATAGTGATCGTCACGAGAGGAAAAAATTGTAAAAGGTGATGTTTTATTAAGCGTATGATTTTATGGGGAAAGATATTTTTAAAGTATAAAACGATAAGTATGTGGTTATTTATTGATGAAACGGACAAGCAAACCTGTCAAATGATTAAGAAAATGTTATTATGTAACGTAATTAAAAGGGAGAGGATAGTAATGTCAGCTCTCTTTTGTTTTATGTGGATATGATGGGGTAAATCTGACGTAGACTTTGGTCTCAATTGAAAGATATTTTTATATGTAGCACCATATCATAGATGAAAATACATACTCTGTATTTAGCTAATTTATGAATGGTATGTGTCAAAAAAATCAATTGAAAATGCCCGAACGTGTTAGCATTTATAGCATCAGTGTATGTAAAAAATAGGCTTGATATAGGTACATTTTTTCAACAAATTTAGTGCTTCAGACAGTATATAAATGTGCTTAAGTCGGTTTAGAAAAGCCAAATGGTCAATATTTGATTTTTCCAAGACGATTTGCAAAAAATTGCCCGATTAATGTCGGGTATTTCTCAATGAGTAATGATGCCGCTGAGGGCGTTATTGTTCATTAATCACATCAGGTATTCCTGATGTTGTGATAACGCCTCATGGCTTCAGCCTGATGGGGATTAATGTCATGTTACCAATTTGACATTATTAATCATGGGTTCGCTTAAAAAGCATCCTGAAATGTTTTGCAATAGGAAATGGGTCCACAAATGCAAGAAGTTGCTGACGCACTGCGTCTTGACACTGAACTTAGCGCTGACAGTGCAGCGTATATTGAAGAACTTTATGAGCAGTATTTAACGGCTCCAGATTCAGTAGAAGCTGACTGGCGTGCATACTTCGATAAATTCCCGAAAGGTGATCAACCACACAGCAATGTACGCGAGCAATTCCTATTATTAGGCCGTAATTCAAGCCGTGTTCAACCTGTCGTTCAAAGCGCAGTAAGTTCTGAACACGAGCGCCGTCAAATCGGTGTTTTACAGTTAATCGCTGCTTATCGTAACCGTGGTCACCAAAACGCTAAATTAGATCCACTTGGTCTTGCAAAACGTGAAATCGTGCCAGATCTTGATCTTGCTGCACATGGTTTGACTCAGTCTGATCTAGATACAGTATTTAATACTGGTAATCTAGCAATTGGTAAGTCTGAAGCAACTCTAGGTGAAATGGTTCAGGCAATGGAAGCAACTTATACAGCTTCTATTGGTGTTGAATACATGCACATTGTTGATACCAAAGAAAAACGTTGGATTCAACAACGCCTTGAAGGCGCACGTGGTCAATTCGGTTTCTCTGCTGAACAAAAGAAACATGTATTAGAGCGTTTGACTGCTGCTGAAGGTCTTGAAAAATACCTTGGTAATAAATTCGTTGGTGCAAAACGTTTCGGTGTTGAAGGTGGTGAATCATTCATTCCTATGGTGAATGAACTTATTCAACGTGCAGGTTCAGTTGGTTGTAAAGAAGTGGTTATCGGTATGCCTCACCGTGGCCGTTTAAACCTTCTTGTCAACATCATGGGTAAAAACCCAGCAGACCTTTTTGGTGAATTTGAAGGTAAAGCACTTCATAAGAAAGGTTCTGGTGACGTTAAATACCACCAAGGTTTCTCTTCAAACGTAATGACTCCAGGTGGCGAAGTTCACTTAGCATTAGCGTTTAACCCATCTCACTTAGAAATCGTTGGACCTGTAGTTGAAGGGTCTGTACGTGCGCGCCAAGTACGTCGTAAAGACATTGGTGGTGATGACGTATTGCCAATCATTGTTCATGGTGATGCTGCATTTGCTGGTCAAGGTGTAAACCAAGAAACCTTCCAGATGTCACAAACGCGTGGTTACACCGTGGGTGGTACAGTTCATATCGTTGTAAACAACCAAGTTGGTTTCACAACTTCAGATCCACGTGATGCTCGTTCTACAGAATACTGTACTGACATCGCGAAAATGATCCAAGCGCCGATTTTCCATGTGAACGGTGATGATCCTGAATCTGTATTGTTTGTTTCTCAATTGGCACATGACTTCCGTCATACCTTCCGTAAAGACGTCGTTATTGACATGTTCTGCTACCGTCGTCGTGGTCATAACGAAGCGGATGAACCTGCTGCAACTCAGCCAATGATGTATCAAGTGATCAACAAAAAAGCGACAACTCGTACGCTTTATGCAGATCAATTGGTTCAAGAGGGTGTATTAGATCGTGCAGCTGCTGACGCAATGGTTGAACAATATCGTTCAGACCTTGAAGCAGGTAAACACGTAGCGAATGCACTTGTTTTAGAGCCAAATACTAAAATGTTTGTGGATTGGAAACCTTACCTAGGCCACGAATATACAGATAAATGGGATACTACTTTCCCAATCGAACGTCTGAAAGAGCTTGGTGCCAAAATGCGCGAGCTTCCAGAAGGCTTCGTAATGCAACGTCAGGTTGCGAAAGTGATTGATGACCGTCTGAAAATGCAGACTGGTGAAATGCCATTGAACTGGGGTGCTGCAGAAACTTTAGCTTATGCATCTATCTTAGACGAAGGTTTCCTTGTTCGTTTAACAGGTGAAGATGTTGGCCGTGGTACATTCTCACACCGTCATGCAAAACTACATAACCAAGTAGATGGTTCAACTTACATTCCATTATGTAACTTGAAAGAAAATCAACCACGTACTGCAATTTATGACTCATTATTGTCAGAAATGGCTGTATTGGCATTCGAATATGGTTATGCAACGACTCTTCCTAAGAGCCTTGTGATTTGGGAAGCGCAATTCGGTGACTTCGCGAACTGTGCGCAAGTTGTAATTGACCAATTCATCGCTTCTGGTGAAACCAAATGGGAACGCGTATGTGGTTTAACTATGCTTCTTCCACACGGTTTTGAAGGTCAAGGTCCTGAGCATTCATCAGCTCGTTTAGAGCGTTTCTTACAGTTATGTGCTGAAGAAAACATGCAAGTGATCACACCGACTACACCAGCGCAGATTTACCATGCGATGCGTCGTCAAGCACTTCGTCCGATTCGTAAGCCAATGATCGTGACTTCACCTAAGTCGCTTCTTCGTCACAAACTTGCAACGTCTACATTAGAAGAACTTGCAAATGGTACATTCCAAACTGTGATCGATGAAATCGACAACATCAACAAGTCTGACGTAACACGTCTAGTACTTTGTGGTGGTAAGGTTTACTACGACTTACTTGAAAAACGTCGTGAAAAAGAATTGAACAACACTGCAATCGTTCGTATTGAACAATTGTATCCGTACCCAGAAGCACGTCTTGCTGAAGTTCTAGCTCAATATCCAAACGTAACTGAATTGGTGTGGGCGCAAGAAGAACCGAAGAACCAAGGTGCATGGTTATTCATCGCTCCGCGTCTATATGACGACGTGATGAAAGCGGGCAAACAAGTTCGTATTAGTTATGCAGGTCGTGAAGCTTCTGCTGCACCGGCTTGTGGTTCACCATATTTGCATGCAAAACAACAAGCTCAGCTCGTAAATGATGCTTTAGCTATCGTAGCTGAATAACAGGAGATTCTTAAAAATGGCAACCGAAATTAAAGCACCGGTATTCCCAGAGTCAGTTGCTGACGGTACAGTTGCAACTTGGCACAAACAACCGGGTGAAGCAGTATCACGTGACGAAGTTATCTGTGATATTGAAACTGACAAAGTTGTTTTGGAAGTTGTAGCTCCTGCTGACGGTACAATTACAGAAATCGTTAAAAACGAAGGTGATACAGTTCTTTCTGCTGAAGTTATTGCAACTTTTGAAGAAGGTGCTGCTGCATCTGGTGCTGCGCAAACTCAAGCAGTTCAATCTGAAGCTCAAGTTGAACAAGCAGCTGCGCAAACTCAAGCGGGTGCTGCTCCTGTTGTTGAGCGTGCACAACCAGTTGCTGATCAAGCTCCTGCTGTTCGTAAAGCATTAACTGAGTCTGGTATTGCTGCTGCTGACGTGGCAGGTACTGGTCGCGGTGGTCGCATCACTAAAGAAGATGTTGCTGCTCATCAAGCGAAACCAGCTGCTCCTGCTGCTGCGCCATTAAGCGTTGCTGTAGGTGAACGTATCGAAAAACGTGTTCCTATGACTCGTCTTCGTAAACGTGTTGCTGAACGTCTTCTTGCTGCAACTCAAGAAACTGCAATGTTGACTACGTTTAACGAAGTGAACATGAAACCAATCATGGAAATGCGTGCACAATACAAAGATGCGTTTGAAAAACGCCATGGTGCTCGTCTTGGCTTCATGTCATTCTTCGTTAAAGCTGCAACTGAAGCACTTAAACGCTACCCAGCTGTAAACGCTTCAATTGATGGTAACGATATCGTTTACCACGGTTTCTATGACATCGGCGTAGCTGTTTCTTCTGATCGTGGTCTAGTGGTTCCGGTACTTCGTGATACTGACCGCATGAACTATGCTGAAGTTGAAAACGGTATCCGTGCATATGCTGGTAAAGCACGTGACGGTAAATTAGGTATCGAAGATATGACTGGCGGTACATTCACTATTACTAATGGTGGTACTTTCGGTTCATTACTTTCTACGCCAATTTTGAACACACCACAAACTGCAATCTTGGGCATGCACAAAATCCAAGAGCGTCCTATGGCAGTAAATGGTCAAGTAGAAATTCTTCCAATGATGTACTTAGCGCTTTCTTATGACCACCGTCTAATCGATGGTAAAGAAGCTGTAGGTTTCCTTGTAACAATCAAAGAATTGTTAGAAGAACCAGCTAAGCTAATCCTTGATCTTTAATACTTCAGAATAATGCAATGGGCTTAGAGTGATCCTCTAAGCCCATTTTTGGAGATACACATGTCTCAATTTGATTTAGTTGTTATTGGTGGCGGTCCTGGTGGTTATGAAGCTGCTATCCGCGCTGCTCAATTAGGCTTTAAAGTAGCTTGTATTGAAAAACGTATTCATAAAGGTAAACCATCTTTAGGTGGTACTTGCTTAAACGTGGGTTGTATCCCATCTAAAGCATTACTTGATTCATCTCACCGTTACGAAGATACAGTTCATCACTTAGATGACCACGGCATTACAACTGGTGAAGTGAAGTTTGACCTTGCAAAATTACTTGCACGTAAAGACAAAATCGTTGACCAATTAACTGGCGGTATTGACCAGTTATTAAAAGGTAACGGTATTGAATGGTTAAAAGGTACTGGTAAATTACTTGCTGGTAAAAAAGTTGAGTTCGTATCTCACGAAGGCGAAACTCAAATTTTAGAACCTAAATACGTGATTCTTGCGACTGGTTCTGTACCTGTAAATATCCCTGTAGCTCCTGTAGATCAAGACATCATTGTTGATTCAACTGGCGCTCTTGAATTCCAAGAAGTGCCTAAACGTCTTGGTGTGATTGGTGCAGGCGTAATTGGTCTAGAACTTGGTTCTGTATGGCGTCGTCTTGGTGCGGAAGTTGTTGTATTTGAAGCAATGGATGCATTCTTACCAATGGCTGATAAAGCTTTGGCAAAAGACTACCAAAAACTGTTAACTAAACAAGGTCTTGATATCCGTGTTGGTGCTAAAGTTGCTGGTACAGAAATCAACGGTTCTGAAGTTACTGTTAAATACACACAAGGTGGCGAAGAAAAAACTCAAGCATTCGATAAATTAATCGTTTGTGTGGGGCGTCGCGCTTATGCTGAAGGCCTATTGGCTGATGACTGTGGTATTAAACTGACTGAACGTGGTTTGGTTGAAGTTAATGATTGGTGTGCAACTTCTGTTGAAGGCGTATATGCAATTGGTGACTTAGTACGTGGTCCAATGCTTGCGCATAAAGCAATGGAAGAAGGCGTAATGGCTGTTGAACGTATCCACGGTCATGCAGCTCAAGTGAACTATGACACAATCATTTCTGTTATCTACACACACCCAGAAGCGGCGTGGGTTGGTTTAACAGAACAGCAAGCTGCTGAAAAAGGTCATGAAGTGAAAACAGGTCAATTCGGTTTCGCTGTAAATGGTCGTGCGTTGGCTGCTGGTGAAGGCGCTGGTTTCGTTAAGTTTGTTGCTGATGCGAAAACAGATCGTCTACTTGGTATGCACGTGATTGGACCAGCAGCGTCTGACATCGTTCACCAAGGTATGATCGCACTTGAATTTGTATCTTCTGTTGAAGATCTTCAATTAATGACTTTTGGTCATCCGACATTCTCGGAAGTTGTTCATGAAGCTGCGCTTGCAGTAGATGGACGTGCGATTCACGCGATTCAGCGTAAACGTAAATAAGATGTAAAAAGAGCGGCTAAGGCCGCTCTTTTTTGTTTCAGGTGGTTGTTTTTGTTTGAACAATCATCTAAAAATAAAGATAAGAAATATTTTAAGATTTAAAAAGGTTAAAGCTGCTTTGACGGATGTCTGGGCTTTAATAGTTCATAACAAAGCGAAAAAAGAGTAAAAGGTTGTTCAATGAATCTACATGAATATCAAGCGAAAGCGTTATTAAAAAAATATGGTATGCCGGTTCAAGAAGGTATTCTTGCAACAAATGCAGATGAGACAGTGGCTGCATTTGAACAACTCGGTGGTAAATTTGCAGTTTTAAAAACCCAAGTACATGCGGGTGGTCGTGGTAAAGCGGGTGGTGTAAAAGTAGTGAAGTCTGCTGCTGAAGCTGCAGAATATGCCAATCAAATAATTGGTTCGCGTTTAGTCACTTATCAAACCGATGCAAATGGTCAACCTGTAAACAGTATTTTAGTATCTGAAGATGTATATCCGGTTGAACGTGAATTGTATTTAGGTGCTGTGGTTGATCGCTCAAGCCGTCGTGTAACTTTTATGGCATCGACAGAGGGCGGTGTTGAAATTGAAAAAGTCGCAGAAGAAACCCCTGAAAAAATTATTAAAGTTGAAGTTGATCCACTCGTGGGATTATTGCCATTTCAAGCACGTGAAGTAGCATTTGCACTGAACTTAAAAGATGGTCAAGTAAATCAATTCGTTAAAATCATGTCAGCGGCATATCAAGCTTTCATTGAAAATGATTTTGCATTGTTTGAAATTAACCCATTATCTGTACGTGAAAATGGCGACATTCTATGTGTTGATGCAAAAGTAGGTATTGATTCAAACGCGCTTTACCGCTTGCCAGAAGTTGCAGCACTACGTGATAAATCACAAGAGAATGAGCGTGAATTAAAAGCATCTGAGTTTGATCTAAACTATGTTGCGCTAGAAGGTAATATTGGTTGTATGGTAAATGGTGCTGGTCTTGCAATGGCAACCATGGATATTATCAAACTCTATGGTGGCCAACCTGCAAACTTCCTTGATGTAGGGGGCGGCGCAACCAAAGAACGTGTTATTGAAGCATTTAAAATTATTTTAGCGGACAGTTCTGTACAAGGTGTATTAATTAACATTTTTGGTGGAATTGTACGTTGCGACATGATTGCTGAAGCAATTATTGCAGCGGTTCAGGAAGTAAACGTAACTGTACCTGTGGTTGTTCGCTTAGAAGGGAACAATGCAGAACTTGGTGCGAAATTACTTGATGAATCAGGTTTGAAATTAATTTCTGCAAATGGTCTTGCTGACGCTGCGGAAAAAATTGTTGCTGCAGTGAAAGGTTAAGGGAGTATCAATCATGAGCGTATTAGTTAATAAAGACACAAAAGTATTGGTACAAGGCTTCACAGGTAAAAATGGGACTTTTCACTCTGAGCAATCGATTGCCTATGGTACGAAAGTTGTTGGTGGCGTGACACCGGGTAAAGGCGGTCAAACGCACCTTGATCTACCTGTATTTAATACCATGAAAGAAGCGGTGCGTGAAACAGGTGCGACAGCAACGTCAATTTATGTGCCAGCACCATTTGTTTTGGATTCAATCATTGAATCGATTGATTCTGGTATTGAACTGATTGTAGTGATTACTGAAGGTGTACCTACACTAGATATGTTGAAGGCCAAACGTTACTTAGAAACCTATGGTAATAATGCACGTTTAATTGGGCCAAATTGTCCTGGGATCATTACGCCAGGTGAATGCAAGATAGGAATTATGCCAGGTCATATTCATCAGCCAGGTAAAATCGGTATTATCTCGCGTTCAGGTACATTGACATACGAAGCAGTAGCGCAAACGACTAAACTAGGATTAGGTCAATCGACGTGTATTGGTATTGGTGGTGACCCAATTCCAGGTATGAACCAAATTGATTGTTTGAAACTCTTCCAAGAAGATCCGCAAACTGAAGCCATCATAATGATTGGTGAAATTGGCGGTACTGCGGAAGAAGAAGCAGCTGAATATATTCAATCGCATGTCACCAAACCTGTGGTGGGTTATATTGCAGGTGTAACAGCACCGAAAGGCAAGCGTATGGGGCATGCGGGAGCAATTATTTCTGGTGGTAAAGGGACAGCGGAAGAAAAGTTTGCAGCATTTGAAAAGGCGGGGATGGCGTACACGCGTAGCCCAGCAGAACTCGGTTCAACGATGTTCCAACTTTTAAAGGATAAAGGTTTAGTTTAAGCCTTTTATATTTTAAAGGAAAAAGCCGTATGTCTTAATTGCACATACGGCTTTTTTGTGGAGAGCATATTGGTTTGCACTAATACATTTCTCTGTATAAAAATAATATGGGTATTAGAGTGTTTAATCTCAGCTGAAAACTATATTTAGCCACATTGAAAAATCCATATTGGACAAAAGACAAAATGGTTAAATTAGAGCAAGATTTACTATGTACTTAACAATCTGAGAATTGATAAATATTTGGTGTTCACTGTTTCTATAGGAGACTATGCTATATTCATAATTAAAATAATTCTTTTGAAGACATAATATTACAGATGTTAAAGCCGATTCATTTATTGTTTTGTCGTTGCTTATTCTTGTTCGGGCTAGCGATGAATAGCACTTATGCTGAAAATGAAGACGTCTACTTGGCTGAGTCTTTGAGTGATGATATTTTCCACTATTATCAGCAGTTAGCCGCACAACATGATGAAGAGGAAAACGATTATACATTGATCAATAACGATTTTTATGAGAATGAATATATTCGTGTATTTAACTACTCGGCCTACAACTCGGATGGTTTGAGCCATAAACTAGGGACAGGGGAGTTTCACAGTTCAGACTTGGATGTACTCAGTATTTCATTCGGGTATGGTATTGAAATTAAAGTCAACAAAAGAAATAAAGTGGGATATGAGTACCTTTCAAATTTTCCTTATGATCGTGGGCAATTGATTCGTTTCTTTTGGGTGCGTTTGCACTAAATGGCTTAACTCGGCTTATTTGAAAAAAAGTTTTTTCCATTACTGTTTAGAATATTTTCACTCAATTGTAGCGTCTAGGATGTTTACATTACTTCTTTGAATTTTCTGATGGTCGGCGAATCGATTACCTAGCTAAACTAACTTAAATTTTTATAATAAATGATAGGTTTGCTGTGCTGAGTGAATTCTTAGCTCTATCGCTTTAACAGCTTAAATGTGTATTTTATTGAAAGTTGAATATTAAAGTAGATGATAAAAAACGCGACAGATCGTCGCGTTTTTTGCTTGTAAGTCTAACTACTATTGAGCTTTGCTTTGCGGTTTTAAGCTTTGGGTTAAACCATTGATGTCGCCGCCTTGAATCCCTAGTTCATTCATCAAGCTATCAATTAGTGGTGCTTGAGTACGATAGCGTAGCGCACTATTTACCACTTGATCAGACAAAGCAACTTGTGAAGATTCCGCACCATCAACCCCAGATGCTACTGAACCGACATTGCCTAAACCATTGACCTGTAAAATTTTGATGTCATCAATATTTTCCATCGGTTTAACACTTTCACGAATGATTTCAGGTAAGTATTTTAACAATGCTAGGCGAATTTGCATTTCAACCTGCTCAGAAGACAATACGTTATTTGCTTCATTCACAGCACGTGTACCTTCAGCATCAACTTGGTATTGTTTTTCCATTGCTTGAGCAAGTAATACTTTTGCGTCTGCTTCACCTTTTGCTTTAAGACGGACTTTTTCAGCTTCAGCTTCAGCTGCAATACGAATCGCTTCTGCATCATCAGCTGCTGCTTGTTTACCTGCTTCAGCAGCTACAGTAATCGCAATTGCATCTTTTTCGGCTTTCTCTTTTGCCGATACCAACTCAACTGCTTTTTGACGTTCAGCTTGTTGAATCTGACGAACAGTAATAACTTCTTCTTCAGCTTTTACCGCTTGAGCACGTGCTTGGTCAGCATGTGCTTTAGCTTCAGATTCAGCACGTGATTTTTCAGCAATCGCAATTGCACGGTCTTGTTCAGCCAGTTCAATGGTTTTCTTTTGTTCGACTTGAGCTTGCTGAATAATCTGTGATTTTTGAATATTCTGGTTTTCAACATCACGTGCTGCAGTAATACGTTTTAAGTCAACTTCACGTTCTGCTGCAATACGCGCTTCTTCAGCTTCACGTTTTTTCGCAGCTTCTTGAGAAGCAATTTCTGCAAGCTGTTCTGCACGGCGTACAGAAATTTCACGTTCTTGTTGCAGTTTCGCGTATTCTTCTTCACGTAAGATTTGTAAGCGTGCTTGTTCTGCTTCTAGGTTTTTAGTTTTAATTGCAAGGTCTGCGTCTTGCTCAATGGCATTACGCTTACGACGACGGTCTTCAATGGTTTCGGTGAGTTTGGTTAAACCTTCAGCATCGAACGCGTTTTGTGGGTTAAAGTATTTAAAACCAGTTTGGTCTAAACCTGTTAAAGAGACAGTTTCCAATTCCAAGCCGTTTTTGTGTAAATCTTCAGAAACCACTTGCTGAACTTTTTGTACGAAGTCGACACGCTTTTCATGTAGTTCTTCCATCGCCATTTCAGCTGCAACGGCACGTAATGAGTCAACGAATTTACCTTCAACTAAGTTTTTCAACTCATTTGGAGACATGGTTTTTTGACCTAATGTTTGTGCAGCAGTTGCGATTGAGTCAGCAGTTGGTTTTACACGTACGTAGAATTCAGCCATGACATCCACACGCATACGGTCACGGGTAATCAAGGCTTGGTCATCAGCACGGCGCACTTCAAGACGAAGTGTATTCATATTTACTGGAATGATTTCATGAAGTACAGGCAATACAATTGCACCACCACCGAGAATGACTTTTTCGCCACCAAAACCTGTACGGACAAATGAAATCTCTTTACTTGAGCGACGATAAAGTCGCGCAATAATAAAACCAATAAAAATGAGCGCGGCAAAAATTATCCCGACTGTTACAAGGATACCGCTTGGAATAATGTCTAACATGGATCTTATCTCTGTTGTTGTAGTTCAAATTAGCGTACAAGGCTAATTATTTTGGTTTAAAAAAGTTATTTTCAGCCCCGTTTTGTAGTTTCTAAATGAACAATTTGATCGGGTCTTTTAATATGTATTCATTCAAACAGCATTGAATGTCAATCAAATGAAGACTGTTTTAAAGGTTAGTCGCTTGAAAGCCGACAGCTGTTTTTTGGGTGAGTACGACGGACTGACCTTGATTAAAAACTTCATCTAATTCAGGTTCGACCAGAATATAATGGGTCAAACCGTGTTGATCTTGAACACGCGCTTGAGCTGGGTATTTCTGGCGTGCGTTACCTAAAATAATAGTTGCTGTACGACCTATCAATTCATCGCTATAAATAGCTGTAGTTTCATCTTGAGGTAAAATGCGGGCAAGTAGCATTGTGCTATATCGCACGATTGGCATGCACAGGAATACACAAGCAGGTGCAATGAGCCAAGCGCTGAACATCATATTGGTAAACTGATTGACCAAGGCTTGGATCGTGAAGCCAAGTAAACTGTAGGCACATAAGAAAATAATCAGCCATACAAATAGGGGAACACGACCTAAATATAACCAATCAAGAACTTTGGTAAACACACTATGGTCGGCATCAACGCCAAGTTCGGCGTTGTGTCCAACATCTTCAGGCAGGAATTGATCTAAAAAACCTTGCGAGCCGCCACCCAGTAGCGTTAAGACAATTTCAAAAATGCCGAAGAGGAACATCAGGCAAAGACTGATGCTAAATACGATATTGGAAGGATGTGTGAACAGTTCCCACATTATATTTATCTCTATATTTATGCTTATAAAAAATAAAAAAGTAATTCTGGCTGAATCGTTTTTTCCTGTATGTAAAATAGCATTATCTGTCTATATTGTGTAATCAAATTACATGACGAGTTAACAGACTGTTAAGAATTATGTGATGAATGGCAGCTTATTTAAGCGAAATTTCACATTTAAATGTAAAGTTGATACTTAGCAAAGACTTTGTTTTGGTGTTTTTGCTCTAAATATTTAAACTTAACTTGCTGTTGTGTAATTTTTTTTAGATATAAATAAAAGCAGAGCAGATCTCAATATAAACGCTGAATTAGCATGCTTTGTATTAAATGTTAAAAAGTGTAACTTAAATACTGGCTGCTAAATTCCGATGAAATACAGCAGCTATTTTTGACCTTTAATTAAACTAATTATGCTTCAGTATAAAATTAGATCTTATAGCAAAGAGGTCTGGATACGCACTTTCATATCCAGGGCCGCCTGAACAATAAATGTTTTCATCCATTTGACTTGTTCACCCATTGGGTTGGTTTTTACAGCTGTATCTAAAAAGCCCATGCTTGCTAACTGAAACAACTGTTGTTCAATCGCATCTTCCATTTGAGTACTGTTTGCAGCAAGCGGTAGGTGAATTAAGTGAAATGCTTTCGGAAAATTATAAAAAGCATAGAGTAAGTTAAAGGCACGCTGATCACCTTTTAGATTACCTGCACCAATTTCATAGCCACGGTCTTGATTACTGTGCGTCACCCCAATTAAAAACTCGAGGTTATTGTCCAAAAGTTGTAGACCAAATTGCAGTCCAATTTGATCGGCTGACAGTTCGTGTTGTACAAAGTTATTTAACGGGCTTCCATCGTCATTCAATGCTTCTTGTAAAACCAAAATGTTATTGGAATGCTGATAGAGATAGCCTGCAAGACTTGCTCTCTCAATCAGTGCTTTTAAAGTTTCAAGTGTGTAATGACTATATGGCATGATCGACAGAATTTGTGAGAGACATGCTCACTGTAGGAGATTTTTATAACTTTTTATATGGATTTATTAGAGGATTTAACGATGAGTTCATTGCTAAAAAATTAATTACAATAGCGAAAAATTTATTAGAATAAGCCACCCATTTTATGTTGCTAAAGACTTAAATTAATTAAAATTGATAAGTGCTATCAGACATTTTGTATATGACGAATAAGAATATCAATATCACAAAACAAGCAATCGTTATGAAGGCTTAATCACTATAATGCATAAATATCTTTAAAAGTGTAATAAGTACACATATTCTAAGCTGGTGTTGTCCATGTCATTAAATGAGGAAAGACTTACTCATCTTAAACAGCTTGAAGCTGAGAGTATTCATATCATCCGTGAAGTTGCTGCTGAGTTTGAAAACCCAGTCATGCTGTATTCAATTGGTAAAGATTCAGCTGTCATGCTGCATTTAGCCCTCAAAGCTTTCTATCCTGCCAAACTACCATTCCCACTACTACATGTAGACACGGGCTGGAAGTTTAAAGACATGATCAAATTCCGTGACAACATGGCGAAAGAGCATGGCTTTGACTTAATCGTGCATCAAAATAAAGAAGGGAAAGACGCAGGCGTAAACCCATTCGATTATGGTAGCTCGAAATATACCGACATCATGAAAACTCAAGGCTTAAAACAAGCGCTTGATAAATACCAGTTCGATGCTGCTTTTGGTGGCGCACGTCGTGACGAAGAAAAGTCACGTGCAAAAGAACGCGTATATTCATTCCGTGATTCGAAACACCGTTGGGACCCTAAAAACCAACGTCCAGAACTTTGGAACCTTTACAACGGTAAAGTGAACAAAGGCGAAAGTATTCGTGTATTCCCATTGTCTAACTGGACTGAGTTGGATATTTGGCAATATATCTACCAAGAGAACATTCCTTTGGTGCCTTTATACTTGGCTGCTGAACGTCCTGTTGTGGAACGTAGCGGTACACTGATCATGGTTGATGATGAGCGTATGCCACTGAAAGAAGGTGAAGTGCCTCAAATGAAATCGGTACGTTTCCGTACTTTAGGTTGTTACCCATTAACGGGTGCGGTTGAATCAACTGCAACAACTTTGCCGGAAATTATCCAAGAAATGCTTTTAGCAACCAGCTCAGAGCGTCAAGGTCGTATGATTGACCATGATGAAGCGGGTTCAATGGAAAAGAAAAAGCAGGAAGGTTACTTCTAAGAATCTCTCCCGACCTCTCTTTAATAAAGAGACGAGAAAGTTCCCCCTTTTATAAAGGGGGAAACAGGGGGATTAAAGAAACCGATTTCAAAAGAATTTGTGGAGCTTTGAGCAATGTCTCATCAATCAGAACTGATTAGCCAAGATATCTTGGCGTATTTAAAACAGCACGAAAATAAAGACTTATTGCGTTTCTTGACTTGTGGTAACGTCGATGATGGTAAATCAACTTTAATTGGTCGTTTACTTTACGATTCAAAATTGATTTATGAAGACCAGTTGCAAGCTGTAACGCGTGACTCGAAAAAAGTCGGCACTACAGGTGATGCACCTGACTTGGCTTTACTTGTAGATGGTCTACAAGCTGAACGTGAGCAGGGTATTACCATTGATGTGGCTTACCGTTATTTCTCTACAGAAAAACGTAAGTTCATTATTGCTGACACCCCAGGACACGAACAATACACGCGTAACATGGCGACAGGTGCGTCGACTGCAGATCTTGCGATTATCTTGATTGATGCGCGTTATGGCGTTCAAACACAAACGCGTCGTCACTCGTTTATTGCTAGCCTTTTGGGAATTCGCAATATTGTTGTTGCAATCAACAAAATGGACTTGGTTGAATTCTCTGAAACGCGTTTCAATGAAATTCAAGCGGAATACAACGAGTTCGTGAACCAATTGGGCGATCGTAAACCTGCAAATATTATCTTCACGCCAATTTCTGCGTTGAATGGCGATAACGTGGTAAATCCATCTCCAAATACGCCATGGTACAAAGGTCAAACTTTGATGGCGACTTTGGAAACTGTGGAAATTACCCGTGATACTAGCAAACACGAATTCCGTTTCCCTGTTCAATACGTAAACCGTCCAAACCTCGACTTCCGTGGTTTCTGCGGTACGATCGCACTAGGTGAAGTGAAAGTTGGTGATACGATTACCGCATTACCATCAGGTAAATCATCAACAGTAAAAGAGATTGTTACTTTTGACGGCAACTTGGAACGCGCGGTTGCAGGTCAGGCTGTAACGCTTACTTTAAATGATGAAATTGATATTTCGCGCGGTAATATGCTGATTCGTGCGGATCAAGCTGTTCCTAGCATTTCACGTTCGGTAAATGCGACTGTGGTGTGGATGGCGGATCAACCGCTGGTGATTGGCAAGTTGTACAACATTAAGATTGGTACGCAAACCGTTCCGGCCAAAGTAACCGCGATTCATTACCGTACCAACGTTAACACACTGGAGAAGGTTCAAGTCGAAAACCTTGAGCTGAATGCGATTGCCAATGTGACTGTTGAATTTGATGCGCCCGTGGTATTTGATCGTTACCAAGACAGCCGTTACACCGGTTCATTCATCTTTATTGACCGTTTAAGCAACGTAACTGTTGGTGCGGGTATGGTGGAAGAGTCTGTTGAATGGACTGCGCATAGCAACCCTGTAACAGTGGAAGATCGTGCTGCACGTTTAGGTCAAAAACCTGCTGCGGTGACGGTGTCTGCACAAGCACTGGAAAATGCACAAGCAATTGAAAGCTTGTTGATTCAGCAAGGTGTGGTTGCGATTGCGAAAGCAGGTTTAACTGCTGAGCAAGTTGCGCTTGTTCGTGAAACTGGTGTAGTTGTGATTACTGATGCTGCTGAAGGCACTGATGTGACTTATGCATTCGATACTGCTGAAGAAGTTGCTGAGAAAATTGTTGAGTTGGTTCGTCTGTAATCGATTAATCCACTTCAAATAAAAGACCCGCCGGAAGGCGGGTTTTTTATTGCTATAGATTAATTGCTGAAAAATAAAACACTTAAATTGTGTGTGATGGTTCTCATAAATATTTTCTCTGTAAAATGATTATATTGAGGGGTTTTTATGAAAAAGTTTTTATTTTTAATGGGGTTATGTTTGTCTTTTACAGTAGAGGCTAAGCAAAATGGGCAAAGTACAGAGGTAATTAAGCAGAAAATAATACAGCAGTCTATTGATAGTTATCCGGGAAATTGCCCTTGTCCTTACAATACTGCAAGAAATGGTAGTCGGTGTGGTAAGCGAAGTGCCTACAACCGTGCGGGTGGTTATACGCCACTTTGTTATCCTCAAGATGTGAATGACCAAATGGTTCGAGAGCATCGTAAGTAATTAAAAAATATATTTGAATGAGTAGTGATGGGGGGGAGTATGCCTAAAAATTTATTGGCGATTATAATAACTTTAATGGCTACATCGGTCTTTGCGGAAACTGAATGGGCAAATATTGGCTTTGATGCTGATAGAGAGTTTTATTATGAATATAATCCAGCCTCGATTAGTCAAGTTAAAGAGTATTCTTATAAAGGTCATCAAAAGGTTTGGATAAGAAGTACTGTGATTAATGATATTTCTCAAGATGGATTGGCAGTTGGTGATTATAGACTTCAATTGATGTGGGTAAATTGCTCTGATAATACCTTGGGATTAAAATCTATTGTTGGTTATAAAAAGACTGGAAACGTAATTGCTAACTATGGACGCAATTATTCATATGTTGAAATGCAAGATGCAATACCCGGTACTATGGGGCAAGCATTTGTTGATAGTGTTTGTAGCTGATAAGTTAATTAAAACAAAATTATATTAAGCCACTTCACAGTGGCTTTTTTAATATTTTAAATAAAACATGACAAATAGTAAATTAATGATAAGATATATCTTAATTAATCTTAAGGTGTATCTTTGCTATGCCAAATTCAGACCTCATTGCCGATATTGAAAGTCCGGTCAAGACACGTAAGCGTCTATTTGAAGCAGGGCACATGAAAATATTGGTGCTGCACCTCATCTCCCAAGCGCCCAAGTTCAGCTACGACATTATTAAAGATGTCGGCACAGTTGTCGGTGGCGGTTACAGCCCAAGTACGGGTACGATTTACCCAACGCTGAATTACTTAGAAGAACAACAGTATATTCACGCTGAACTTAATGCTGACGAGCGCAAGCAGTACAGCATTACGGCTCTAGGTACGCAACACTTAGCGGCACAACAGAGCACCATTGAAAAAATCCTCTGCCGTTTTGATACCCGTAAACAAATCCATAACAACGAAGTGTATATCGACATTAAACGTGCGATGGAAAACCTTAAAGCCTCATTACGCATCAAGATTCAGCATTGTGAACTAACACCTGAACAGGTTTTTGAGATTGCAGAAAAAATCGATCAGGCGGCCGTCGAAATCAGCCGTATGGAGGTGACACAATGAAACAGCATCAATATGAAATTACGGTAAAACACGTTGCCGACGCTCAAGGTAATCCATCGAATTATGCAGAATCATTGCAATTTAATGCCTATAACCATGATGACATATTTAAGGTGTTAGAGCATTTGACTAAAGCGCAGCTCTTTGATGATGAAAAGACCAAAGCCTTTGCTGTGGGTCTGAAGCTGTTTGGTGAAACCTTGCTAGAGAACAAAGACCATCCTTTATTTAAAGATTTCATGCCGCATTTTGGCCAATTTATGAAAACACTGAAACAAACCGTAAAAGCCCAGAACGCAGCCCAAGACGAACAATAGGTATTTACAGATGAATCAACTCCCAAAATTTCATCCCAAACATCTGGCATTGCTGATGCCGTTATTTTTATCAGGCATTATGAGCGGTTCAATCTCATGCTTTAATATGCTAATGAATAAAGGCCTGGTCGACGGTTTTATTGGTATTTGGCTACGCGCTTGGGGTATGTCGTGGGTGGTGGCGTTTCCGCTAATATTAATTATGCTGCCGTTGGTACGTAAGTTTCTGATGCAGTTTGTACAGATGCCGCCAGCAGTTCAAGAAACAGTTAAAAAACCTGCAGCTGAATAAAATACGAATGCTTTAGGCTTGATGTTCCTGCATGGTTTTTAAAATGATACTTTGCAGGTTAGATTTCGTTTTTACACCTGCTATTCGTTGTACCACTTGCCCTTGATAGAAAATCAAAGTGGAAGGCAAGCCATAGACGTTATAGCGCAGGGTAAGAATGGGCGATTGATCAACATTCACCTTACCAAATTTCAGGTTTAGAAATTGTGCTGACATTTGCGTAGCGCATTGTTCAAAGATTGGAAAGTTTTGCACGCACGGTGCGCACCAGTCCGCATAAAAGCGAATTACTGCAAAACCGTCAAACCATTCATAATCGCTGTAGTTATCTTCGTTATATTCAACAACCTGAACCATGTGCTGCCTATTATCAATTTGCTAAATAGTCAGCCAATTATACATAAGTCCATTGTTATTCAATCTGCATGCTTTCTATGTTCAAATAGTGCAGAGATAGATGAATAGTCAATAATTGAAAAAGGAAGAACAATGTCACAGGCTTTGATGCAACAAGTCATTATTACCGAACCGGGCGGCGTAGAAAAATTGGCCTATGAAAGCGTTGCTGTACCTACTGCAAAATCTGATGAAGTACTGGTAAAGGTTCATGCCTTTGGTATTAACCGCCCAGACATCTTACAGCGTCAAGGTTTATATCCAATGCCTAAAGGTGTAACACCTGTACCGGGTTTAGAAGTTGCAGGCGAGGTGGTTGCAGTCGGTGCTGATGTCACCTTATTTAAAGTGGGTGATAAAGTCTGTGGCCTAACCAATGGTGGTGGTTATGCTGAGTATTGTGTTGTACCTGAAAGCCAAACTTTGAGTATTCCTGAAGGGGTGAGCTTTACTCAAGCAGCGGCCATTCCTGAAACGTTCTTTACAGTTTGGGCAAATGTATTCCAAATGGGTAAAGCCAAAGCAGGTGAAACGGTACTTATACATGGCGGTACTAGCGGTATTGGTACTACAGCGATTATGTTGTGTAATGCTTTAGGTATGAAAACCTTTGCGACGGTAGGTTCAGATGAAAAAGTCGCTGCTATTTCAAATATCACTCATGCCATTAACTATAAAACTCAAGACTTTGAGCAAGTGATTAATGAGGCGACCGCTGAGCAAGGCGTCGATGTGATTTTAGATATCGTGGGTGCACCGTATTTAGCACAGAACTTAAATCTATTACGTCGTGATGGTCGTTTGGTTTATATCGCATTCTTAGGTGGTGCAAAAGCCAAAGAGGTGAAGTTAGGTCAAATCATGATGAAACGCTTAACCATTACCGGTTCAACCATGCGTGCACGTAATACCGAAGAAAAAGCAGAAATTGCTAAGGGTATTCAGGAAAATGTTGTGCCTTTATGGGCAAAAGGTGAATGCCTGCCAATGATCTACAAGACATTTAAGTTTGATCAAATCCAAGACGCGCATGCAGCCATGGATACAGGTGATCATGTGGGTAAGATTGTGGTCGAAGTAATTTAAATATAAATTTTTGAGAATAAAGTATTTAAGAAATACAGTTACTAAAGTAAGAAGAGAGGGCGTTGTCCCTCTTTTTTTATTGGTGTGTTAAATTTTAGGCATAAAAAAACCAGCTTATCGCTGGGTTCTTTATTTACACCATCTTCAGTAGTAGAAGAATGGTGCCCGAGGCCAGACTCGAACTGGCACGCTTTGTGGGCGGGGGATTTTAAATCCCCTGTGTCTACCGATTTCACCACTCGGGCTTAACAAGATTGGAGGCGGAGGTCGGAATCGAACCGGCGTACACGGAGTTGCAGTCCGCTGCATGACCACTCTGCCACCCCGCCATGTCTTGTTGATGCGTATATTAGCAAGCTCTGAAAAAAAAACAATAGCAGATTCATCTGTATGAGCATAAAAGCAGCATACAAGGTAAAAAATTTAAAATAATCATGTATTATGTGCAAAATTGATTCATATCATCACTTGGAGAAGTGCCGTGGCATTAGTTTTAGATGGTCGTGCATTGGCGAAGCAAATTGAAGCTGACTTGTTAACTCGCGTTGAAGCGCTAAAAGAGAAAACTGGTCGTACCCCAATTCTTGCGACTATTTTGGTAGGTGACGATGGTGCATCTGCAACTTATGTACGTATGAAAGGGAATGCTTGCCGCCGTGTTGGTATGGATTCATTAAAAGTTGAGCTTCCTAAAGAAACCACAACTGAACAATTACTTGCTGAAATTGAAAAATTAAATGCAAACCCAGATGTTCACGGTATTTTGTTACAACACCCAGTACCTGCTCAAATTGACGAACGTGCTTGCTTCGATGCAATCTCACTTGAAAAAGACGTTGATGGTGTTACTTGCTTAGGCTTCGGTCGTATGGCGATGGGTGAAGCTGCGTATGGTTCTGCAACACCAGCAGGCATCATGACCATTTTGAAAGAAAACAACATTGAAATCGCAGGTAAACACGCGGTAGTTGTGGGTCGTTCAGCAATTTTGGGTAAACCAATGTCTGCAATGTTACTTGAAGCAAATGCGACAGTGACTACTTGCCACTCACGTACTCAAAACTTGGCTGACTTTGTTAAACAAGCTGACATTATTGTAGGTGCGGTTGGTAAAGCTGAATTGATTCAAAAAGATTGGATCAAACCGGGTGCTGTAGTGGTTGATGCTGGCTTCCATCCACGTGATGGCGGCGGTGTAGGTGATATCCAATTGGTGGGGATTGAAGAAGTTGCTTCTGCTTATACTCCTGTTCCAGGTGGTGTAGGCCCAATGACCATTACAACTTTGATTCGTCAAACTGTTGAAGCTGCTGAAAAAGCGTTGGGTTAATCTTTTAATTAAAAGATCTTAAAGTCACAACGGAGTCTTACCGTTATGACTTATAAATGTAAGAAGCCCGTATGTTACTTTTTTTTCGGCAAAAGTAACCAAAACCATTTGTCATCTGCTGAACTCGACATAATCAGTCTTTTGATTAATGGTGTCGCAGAAACAGTGTTCATTCGATTGAGGCCTGTCTCGCACAGCAGCAGATGACGATGTCGCGTATCTAATACGTTTATAAATTCAAATAAAATCATCTCCAAGGCTTAATATGAGCTGTACTTTTCAATTTACTAAAGCCCCAGACCACCTAATTCAAGCCTTGCATGATGTGATTCCAAATTGTGAATTACATGCACAACAGTTACCTGAAACGCCAATTTCTCTGTGGCTAATTCCACCCGTATTTCCAACGGATAAAATGGATGACGAAGTCATTCGAAGGATTTGGAACGACACGCCGTATTGGATATTTTGCTGGGCATCTGGTTTGGCGATGGCGCAGTGGTTGTTGGCACAACCGCATCATGTCAAAGACAAAGTGGTATTAGATTTTGGTGCAGGCTCAGGCGTGGTAGCGATTGCTGCAAAAATGGCAGGGGCCAAGCGTGTAATTTGCTGTGATATCGACCAAGTCAGTTTAGATGCTTGCCGTGCGAATGCTGAGCTGAATGATGTTGAATTAGAATATTTGGATGATCTATATAAAGCCGAGCAGGTGGATATTTTGCTAGCAGCGGATGTTTTATATGATCAATGTAATCGCTTCTTTCTAGACGAATTTCTTAAGTTTGCGCCTGAAGTATGGGTGGCGGATAGTCGAGTGAAAAATTTCAGTCATCCAAAATATGAAAAACTTGATGAGCGAAGTGCAACGACATGGCCAGATTTAGATGAATCGCCAGAGTTTCGTAATGTGAGTTTTTATAAAACACTGTAATTGCAAATTTAGAAATTCAAAGTAAAAAAATAAGACGCATGCAGCGTCTTATTTTTTGTCCTAGGACAGGTCATTTTTTATTAAGAACATGTATAGCGAACGACGCGTAAAGTTGCTGGACGTGCATCTAAAGCATCACGTGCGCCTAGATTGTCTGAGTTACGTAGATCTGGGGTATTCGATAAACCAAAATTCGCACGGGTATTGCCAATTTGGCGACCGTATTGGGTGTTTTCTAAAGCTGGATTGGCAATTTCATTGACGCTAAGAATTTGTAATTTATAAGTTTTTTGTGGGCTTAATACTTTTTGGCAGGCACGTTGAAGTTTGTTGGCATCGAGTTGTTGGTTTTGGCGACCAGCTAATGTATAAGCCAAAGTTGCCGAATCCGCCGACTGTGATTCAATTTGAAAACCTGTTTGTCCATTATAAGCACGTGGTGTGCTTTGGCATGCAGCCATCGACATTGCAACAATACCCAAACTCAAAACTTTATAAATATTTTTCATATTTCATTCGCCGTGTGTATTTATAACTTCAGTATGCCATAGCTTGGACAGGGACTCGATGGCTAAAGTAATTATTGTTGAAATAGATCATTTCGATATGACATAAAAAGCCCATCAATGTGTATTGATGGGCTAGGCTTAAATCACAATAAATCGAATTAATTATCTGTAATCATGCTGTGTTTTTTAGTGTCTTTCATGAAAATGTAAGTCAGTAGTGACAGACCGATCATGAAGGTAATGTAGTAGAAGAAATAATTTTCATGGCCTGCATTTTTGAAGCTCAAAGCGACAAGTTCTGCTGTACCACCAAATAAAGTGTTAGCAATAGCATACGGCAAAGCAACCCCGAGTGCACGGATATGTGCGGGGAACAATTCAGCTTTAACTACAGCGTTAATGGCAGTATAACCAGTCACAATCACCATACCACTCATACAAAGCATAAATGCAGTTGTTGGGCTGGTTGTTGAACCAATACCGTTGAAAATTGGAATCGTGAACAATACACCCAGAACACCAAAGGCAATCATAATTGGCTTACGACCTATTTTGTCAGAAAGCGCACCAACAGCAGGTTGTAACAACATGAAGATGAAAATCGCAGCAGTGGTAATTTCAGTTGCTGTGGTTTTTTCAAAACCTGATGTATTTACAAGATATTTCTGTAAGTAAGTCGTAAAAGTGTTGAAGGCCAATGTACCACCAGCAGTCAACATAATCACAGTGAAAGCTTGTTTAGGGTATTTGGTAAATAACGCCAAGGCACCAGATTTTGGACCACCATTTTTGGCTTGTTCTTGTGCTTCTTTAGATGACTGTGTTTCTACTAAGCCACGACGAATCCAGAACACGACAATCGCGAGTAATGCCCCGATAAAGAACGGTACGCGCCAGCCCCATTCAGTCAAAGCTTGTTCTGATAGGTTGCGTTGCAAAATAATCAACACACACAGTGCAAGTAACTGACCTGAAATGAGAGTGACATATTGGAAACTTGAGAAGAAGCCACGGTGATTTTTACCTGCCATTTCGGTCAAGTAAGTTGCACTTGAACCATATTCACCACCAACACTCAAGCCTTGTAGTAGACGTGCAAGTAATAGAATTGCTGGGGCAAGCATACCAACTGAATCATAGGTTGGAGCGCAGGCAATCATTAATGAGCCGACACACATCAAAGACACAGAAACTGTTAAACCCGCTTTACGGCCTTTGCGGTCAGCATAAATACCCATCACCCATGCGCCAATTGGACGCATTAAAAAGCCTAAGGCAAATACAGCCGCAGCTTGTAAGAGTTTAACGGTGCTGTCGCCATCAGGGAAAAATTGTGGCGCAAAATAGAGGGTAAACGCTGCATAAACATACCAGTCGTACCATTCTACGAGGTTGCCGGCAGATCCACCGAGGATAGATTTGACACGAGTTTTTCTATCAAATTGCTCTGGAGCAACTTGTTCAGATGAGTTTGACACATCATTCTCCGAGGAATGAATGCAAAACATATCCATTTAAACTCTTGAGAGAAAAAGTTTAAATCAATATGTTTTGTCGAAATGGAAGATGGGAGGATATTTATTTAATTTATACTCCGATCTAAAGCTAAAATCATGCGACTTTAGTCTAAAAAAAGCGAAATAATTATGCATATAAAGATTTTTCGACTAACTGGAAAAGCTTAAAGCCCCAATAGATGGGACTTTAACTGTGTATGAAGGTGAATAATTGATCGCTATGATTAATATATCGTCAAGCTGAGGTTGGTTAGTGTTCCTTAATTTGCGAATGATGTTTGGTGTCCTTCATGGAGATATATACCAGTAATGAAATGAAAATCATGATGGTGACATAAATAAAGAACCAACTCTCATGTCCTGCTTCCTTAAAGCTCAGCGCAAAAAATTCCGCTGTACCACCAAAAATAGTATTTGCTAAAGCATAAGGTAAGGCTACACCGAGTGCACGTATGTGAGCGGGGAACATCTCGGCTTTTACTACAGCATTAATCGAGGTGTAACCCGTAACAATGACTAGACCTGCCAAACATAGCCAAAATGCAGTCCAATAATCTTGTGTTGCTCCAAGTGTTTGAAACAATATATAGGTAAACAGCACACCCAATACACCAAAGGCAATCATGAGTGGTTTTCGACCTATCTTGTCGGATAATCCACCAGCAAGTGGTTGTAAACACATAAAGATAAACAGCGCCAGTGAGGTGATTTGGGTGGCCTCAGGTTTGGTGAATCCTGAAGTATTTACCAGATATTTTTGTAGATAGGTCGTATACGTATAAAACGCTAATGTACCGCCAGCAGTTAAAAACAGTACCGTGAAAGCTTCTTTAGGATAATGCTTAAACAGTGAAAATAAGCCAGATTCAGGTTGGTCTTTCTGTGTTTGGGCGTTTTTAAAAGATTGAGTTTCCAATAATCCACGTCGAATATAAAACACTACAATCGCTAAACACGCACCAATAAAGAAAGGAATACGCCATCCCCAATCATGTAATTGTTCTTCGGTGAGGAGCCATTGCAAAATGAGTAAGACACACAGTGCGGTTAATTGACCGGCAATCAGCGTGACATATTGGAAACTGGAAAAGAAACCTCGACGATTTTTTTCCGCCATTTCACTTAAATAGGTTGCACTTGCACCATACTCACCACCAACACTTAAGCCCTGAATTAATCGTGCAACGACCAAAATGATTGGGGCAAGTATGCCGGCCTGATCATGTGTCGGTGAAACGGCTATCATTAATGAGCCAATACACATTAGGGTTACAGATAGCGTTAAACCTGATTTACGGCCTTTTTTGTCGGAGTAAATCCCCATAATCCAAGCGCCAATTGGGCGCATGAGGAAGCCGACGGCAAAGATTGCGGCAGCTTGTAATAGTTGAGCTGTTTGGCTGCCTTCAGGGAAAAAAGGCATGCGCAAAATACAGGGTAAATGCGGCATAGACATACCAATCATACCATTCAACCAAGTGACCAGCTGAACCGCCTAAAATGGATTTGACCCGTGTTTTTGTATCTAAATTTGAGTGAACTACCGTTTCATCCGTCATTCTGAAATCCATATTTTTTTTATTGTGTGGGTTTATCTTAAGCGCATAAAAAAGTATGAAATGTAAACTAAAAAAGAGGTTTTGTTTGTAAAGTGTACAATTTATCGTGCTGTCATAGTTTTTGCTTGAACTATGGGTTATGCGCTTTTAAAGCGAAGATTTTTAATTTGATTGAATGTGCTATTGAGATGTGTGGTTTATCAACCTACATTTGAAAATAGGTATATAAAAATGATGATTAAAACAAAATTAGGCTTTAAACAGAAAAAGGTCAATTTAGATCATTTTATTGGTCAATAAAACTGAGAGGTGTTTATGCAAGAACAACACCCAATTTATGACATGGTCGTCATCGGTGGTGGTATTAATGGCGTTGGAATTGCTTGTGATGCAGCTGGACGCGGCTTATCTGTACTGTTGTGTGAGAAGGATGACCTTGCGAGCCATACCTCATCGGCCAGTAGTAAGTTAATTCACGGTGGTCTGCGTTACCTCGAGCATAAAGAATTCCGTTTGGTACGAGAGGCATTGGCGGAACGGGAAGTACTACTAAGTAAAGCACCACACATTATTCGCCCAATGCGTTTCATCATGCCGCATGAACCACATTTACGTCCTGCATGGTTAATACGCACAGGCTTATTTTTCTATGATCATTTGGGTAAGCGTGAGCAACTTGCAGGTTCAAATCAAGTTGAATTTAGCTCAATCAATAGTCCTTTACATGCAGAAATCACACGCGGTTTTGAGTATTCAGATTGTGCAGTAGATGATGCAAGATTGGTGGTCCTTAATGCGATGCAAGCGAAGGAACTTGGTGCTAAGGTTTTAACCCGTACACAATGTCTGTCTGCAAAAACAGAAAATGGTGTATGGACGGTTAAGCTTGAAAATTCGCATGGTGAATCGGTTGTTCGAGCCAAAGTATTGGTGAATGCGGCAGGGCCGTGGGTCGCAGAATTTCTTCAGCAAAATTTAAAGCAAAAGTCACCTTATGGAGTCCGTTTAATACAAGGCAGCCATATTATTGTGCCTAAACTGTATGATGGTGATAAAGCCTTCATTATGCAAAATGATGATCAGCGTATTGTTTTTGCTATTCCATATTTGCAGGACTACACCTTAATCGGTACGACAGATCAGGAATTTCAGGGTGATCCGAATCATGTCGAAATTACTCAACATGAAATTAATTATCTGCTCGATGTTTCAAATGATCATTTTAAGGTTCAGCTTACACAAGACGATATTGTTGCGGGCTATTCGGGTGTGCGCCCATTATGTGATGATGAGTCAGATAATCCTTCAGCCGTGACGCGAGACTATACATTGTCTTTAACGCAGGTAGACGGTGCAGCACTTTTGCTTTCGGTATTTGGTGGAAAGTTAACGACTTATCGTAAATTGGCTGAATCTGCGATGACCTTATTAAAGCCATACTTCGAGCATATGCGCGGGGCATGGACGGCTGCTGCAAAATTACCAGGCGCAGAGCATTTGGTGTCTTTGGATATTTTAAAGCTGAATATTTTAGAGCAGATTCAAAATTTGGATGATAATACGGCGGAACGATGGACACATGCTTATGGGTCAAGGGTATGGGATTTTTTAAAGAATATTCATAATGTAGATGAGTTAGGTCAGCACTTCGGATGTGGTTTGTATGCACAGGAAGTGGATTATTTAGTTGAGCACGAGTGGGCGAGAACCAGTCAAGATATTTTAAAGCGCAGAACGAAATTGTATTTAAAATTTGAAGAAGAATCAGTTCAAGTTTTGGATAAATATTTGATAAGTTTGCGTGAGCGAAGATTAAAAAAAGAAGTGGCTTAAGGTTTGTGTTCTGACGATATGGTTTGAATAGCCTGAAACGCAAGACTGGAAAAGAGTCTTGTTATTTTTATTAACTCGGCGATTGCTTCATCCGAATATGGTGGCTCAACGGTTTCTGAATTTAACCAGTATTGTAGTTGTAAATGATTGGAATGAACGTATGAACTCAAGGCATTCCAATTCTTTTGATTGAATTGGTTGTTGGTAGAAGCGTATTGGATGGCAATTAATTCAACCATTTGTTTTGTATTTTTTATTTCCTTGCCATTTAGGTATTTGTCTATTTGATTTTTAGTTGCGACAAGCTTAATCCTAGACCTTTATCACTGCTTCGCACAGAGGTCTTAGGAGTGCAAATGCTGAGGCTTGAAGTGTTGGGAAATTTAGCAAAAGCAAAAAAATTGAATATTGATGCTGTTGTGCAATTGCAAATAAAGAGGCTGCTACTCGCGAGCGCAAGTCAGTATGAATTATTCTTAATGCTAAGTGCTCGGCTTCTTTATTTGACTCTTGAAATGCTCGTTCTAATTGCATGGTTGTTCAAATAATAAATGGTGTAGAAATAATAAAGCTTTATTTTGAAAGCATAAAAAAGACCGCATAAAGCGGTCTTTTTTTAACTTAATCTAGAAAGAATTAAGCAGATTTAACAGCAGCGATTAACTCAGCTTGACGAGTTTTAAGCGCTTCTGGAAGGCGATCACCTAATTTGTTGAACAATTCAGTGTGGCTTTCAAGCTCTTTGATCCATTGATCTTTGTCTTGAGAAGTAACAAGGTCAAATTGTTCTTTAGTGAAATCTGAACCGTTCCAGTTCAATTGTTCGAAAGTTGGTACACGGCCAATTGGAGTGTCAACAGCAGTTGCACGACCTTCACAACGATCAATGATCCACTCAAGTACACGCATGTTTTGACCGAAACCAGGCCATACAAAGTTACCTTCAGCATCACGACGGAACCAGTTCACGTTGTAGATACCAGGTAGTTTGTTACCGTGAGCAGCAGCTTTAGCAGCAACTTCTTCACCAAGTTCTAACCAGTGAGAGAAGTAGTCAGCCATGTTGTAACCCGCAAATGGAAGCATTGCGAATGGATCACGACGAACGATACCTTGTTGACCAACAGCAGCAGCAGTTGTTTCAGAGCCCATAGTTGCAGCTTTGTAAACACCGTCAACCCAGTCAAATGCTTCTGAAATTAGAGGCACTGTATCTGCACGACGACCACCGAAGATGAACGCAGAAATTGGAACACCTGCTGGATTTTCCCAATCAGCGTCAATAGAAGGGCATTGACCAGCTGAAACTGTGAAACGAGCATTTGGATGCGCCGCTTTTTCACCAGCAACGTGTGGCTGACCTTTCCAGTTTGTAAGGTTAGCAGGTGCTTCTTTAGTAAGACCTTCCCACCATACTTCGCCGTTGTCAGTTACAGCAACGTTTGTATAGATAACATCTTTAGTTAATGTAGCCATACAGTTCGGGTTGGTCTTTGTATTTGTACCAGGTGCAACACCGAAGAAACCAGCTTCTGGGTTAATCGCATATAGACGACCATCTTCACCTGGTTTGATCCAAGCAATGTCATCACCTACAGTTTCGATTTTCCAGCCTTCGTAGCCTGCTGGTGGAATCAACATAGCGAAGTTTGTTTTACCACAAGCAGAAGGGAATGCAGCTGCGATGTAGTGTTTTTCGCCTTGTGGGTTTGTCACGCCAAGGATGAGCATATGTTCAGCTAACCAGCCTTGTTGACGACCCATAGAAGAAGCAATACGTAAAGCTAGGCATTTTTTACCAAGCAATGCGTTACCGCCGTAACCAGAACCGTAAGACCAGATTTCACGAGTTTCTGGGTAATGAACGATGTATTTTTCAGGGTTGCAAGGCCATGCAACGTCTTTTTGACCTTCTTCTAGCGGAGCGCCTACAGTGTGTACACAAGGAACGTATTCACCGTCAGTACCAAGAACGTCATAAACAGCTTTACCCATACGAGCCATTTTTGACATGCTTACAGCTACGTAAGGAGAGTCGGTAAGTTCGATACCGATGTGAGCAATATGAGAACCTAAAGGCCCCATAGAGAAAGGGACAACGTACAAAGTACGACCTTTCATTGAACCGTCAAATAAACCGTTAAGGCGAGCACGCATTTCAGCTGGAGCTTCCCAGTTGTTAGTTGCGCCAGCATCTTCTTGCTTTTCTGAACAAATAAAAGTACGACCTTCAACACGAGCAACGTCAGAAGGATCAGAATTAGCAAGGTAAGAACCAGGGTGTTTTTCTTGGTTAAGTTCTTGCATAGTGCCGTTAGCGATCATCAAGTCGATATAACGTTGATATTCTTCTGCGCTACCGTCACACCATTCGATTTTTGCTGGTTTGGTTAATTTGGCAATTTCTTCCACCCAAGCAATAAGCTTAGGGTGACGAACGAATTCTGGTGCGTTCACTTGGGTCATGGTGAGGCCTATCTCAAAAATGTACTAACCGTACAAAGTCTAATCTGCATCATGGGGTACATCATGCAGATAAAATATGAAAAAAAAGTCGCTGTATTAAAGCATAAAATCATAAAAAAAATAAGACTAAAGAAGTGGTAGATTTTATTTGGTAGTTAATGCTATTTAGTAATAAAATTAAATAAAAACAAATGGTTAATAATTTTATTGTGTTTATTTTGTTCTATTTAGAAAAATAATGAACAATATTTTATATAATTATATTTATTAAAAACAATAGCTTGAAATAATTTCTTACATGAGAATTATTATTGATTAAATAAATGGTGGTAATTCGAATTTTACATAAAGGTGCTTTTAATTGTTTGTTAATTCGACAAAATATAAATCAAACGGGTAGAAATGTATAAAAAATGTCTCTTCAAACGAAGCCATTATCTATTATTTACAATAAAAACTCTGGTTTTCATGCTGCAAATAAAGAAGCAGTTTATGAAGAACTGGTTCAAGTCTTGTCCAGTCATGGTTATGAAATTCAATCGTTTGAACTGGGGCAGGATGTCAGTTTTGATGCCTTAATGGATAAGGTGCTTGCACGCCATCAGCAACAGCAAGAGGTTGGTGTGGTGGTTGCAGCAGGCGGTGACGGGACTTTAAATGCCGTCGCGCAGCGTCTAATGCATACCAATATTCCAATGGGTATTTTACCTTTAGGTACCTTCAATTATGTTGCGCGTGTGCTCAATATTCCATTGGATTTAATCCAAGCGGCAAACATAATAGCAACGGGTCAAAACAGGGAAGTGCATGTTGCGCAGTTAAATGATCATATTTATTTAAATAACGCTAGCTTAGGCCTGTATCCGCTATTCATACAAAAGCGTGAATTTTACAATCAAAAATTTGGGCGCTTTCCTTTACACGCCTATACCTCAGGGCTTGATGTTCTCATTCGTGATCGTAAAGAATTGAAGCTTGAAATTGAAGTAGATCATCATATCTATCCAGTCAAAACACCGTTGATTTTCTTTGGTAATAATCAATTGCAACTTGCGGATTTAAACTTAAAAATTGCCAAAGATGCTGCACAAGGAAAGGTCGCCGGTGTGGTGGTTGCAAAAAGTGATAAACGCACCTTATTCAAACTGCTGTGGCAGTTGATGCGTGGAAATATTGAAAAAGCACCAGATGTTTATAGTTTTGCAGCGGAGCAAGTCACGATCCACACCAAACGCAATAAAATAACAGTCGCTATCGATGGTGAAATTGTCGAAATGAAACCACCATTACAGATTTCTGTGAAAAAAAATGCCTTAAATATACGAGTTCCACATGATCCTGCATCTGTCTGATCTGCATTTTGGAACTGAAAAGCCTGAATGTATGTGGGCGATACAACAGTTTTGCCAGCAACATCAGATTGAGGCTGTTGTGGCGAGTGGTGATTTAACTCAGCGCGCACGGTATGCGCAGTTTTTTGCCTGTAAGCAATTTTTAGAAAGCTTGAAACGACCTTATATCGTGGTTCCGGGCAACCACGATATACCTCTTTATCATTTATGGAATCGGGTATTTAGTCCATTTACTCGGTATAAACTGTTCTTTGATAATTTAGAAAATGTGCTGGAAACGGAGCACTTTTATTTGGTGGGAGTGAATAGTATTCGCCGGCGTTACCACACACGGGGACATATTTCTTTAGACCAAATACAACGTGTGGATGAGCAGTTAAAAGCTGCGCCAAAAAATAAGTTGAAATTGGTGATTGCCCATCAACCTTTTTATACACCTCCCAATGATCCACATGGTGTTAAAGATTGTCCTGTACAAGGCCGATTGGCACTCGAGCAGTGGAGTAAACATGGTTTAAACGGGCTGTTACATGGACATTTACATGTGCCAGCAGCTTACGATTTAAATCAAATCTATCAATTAGGTGCTGCACATCCAGTTTGGGATATTCATGCAGGAACAGCGACGTCGTATCGTTTGCATGACAATCTTCCCAATAGTTTTAATGTCATTGATCATCATATGGATGTACGGCATTATTTCTTTAATGCTCTATCTCAGCAGTTTGAACAGAAGCCTTGATTTTAAGAATTGTTGATCATTGCGATATACAAAAGAGTAATTAGTCGAAAAAAAGTACAAAAAGATTAAAAAAATTAAATTTTACCCTTGAAGCGTTTTTTTCCATCCCCACAAAAGTGTCATCTGAATTAATTTTTGGCGATGGCTTACGGAAATCAAAATGTCATCGTCATTCATCTATAAATAGACTTAGTCTGGAGTTAACTATGAGCAATATTCGTCCTCTACACGATAACGTTGTAATTCGCCGTGTTGAAAAGGAAACTAAAACTGCTGGTGGTCTTATTTTAAGTACTTCAGCAGCTGAACAACCTGCTCAAGGCGAAGTGATCGCTGTAGGTAATGGTAAAGTAACTGACAATGGCGTTCGTGTATTAGACGTTAAAGTTGGCGACAATGTATTGTTTGGTACTTATGCAGGTACAAAAGTAAAAGTAGAAGGCGAAGAGCTTCTTATTATGAAAGAGTCTGACATCTTAGCGGTACTTGAAGCTTAAGCTTCATACACGCATTTAGACCCTTTTATAAAGTATAAATTGTTAAAAATTTAAAAAGATTCGGAGTTAGATATGTCAGCTAAAGACGTAAAATTTGGTGATTCAGCGCGTTCAAAAATGATTGCAGGTGTTAATGTACTTGCAGACGCAGTAAAAGTAACTTTAGGTCCTAAAGGTCGTAATGTTGTAATCGACCGTTCTTTCGGTGCACCACACATCACTAAAGATGGTGTAACTGTTGCAAAAGAAATTGCGCTTAAAGACAAATTTGAAAACATGGGCGCGCAATTGGTTCGTGAAGTTTCTTCAAAAACCAATGACATCGCAGGTGACGGTACAACAACTGCAACTGTACTTGCACAAGCAATCTTAAATGAAGGTATCAAATCAGTGACTGCGGGTATGAACCCAATGGACTTGAAACGTGGTATCGACATCGCTGTACGTGCTGTAGTTGAAAACATCAAAGCAACGGCTAAACCAGCTTCTGATACCAAAGCAATTGAACAAGTTGGTTCGATTTCTGCAAACTCTGACACTACTGTTGGTAAACTTATTGCGCAAGCAATGGAAAAAGTAGGTAAAGAAGGCGTTATTACTGTAGAAGAAGGTTCAGGCTTTGAAGATGCTTTGGACGTTGTTGAAGGTATGCAGTTTGACCGTGGTTACATCAGCCCGTACTTTGCAAACAAACAAGACACGCTAACTGCTGAACTTGAAAATCCGTTCATTCTTCTTGTTGATAAAAAAATCAGCAACATCCGTGAATTGATTGCTGTACTTGAAGCTGTTGCTAAAACAGGTAAACCGCTTCTTATCATCGCTGAAGATGTTGAAGGCGAAGCGCTTGCAACTCTTGTTGTAAACAACATGCGCGGCATTATTAAAGTATGTGCGGTTAAAGCCCCTGGTTTTGGCGATCGTCGTAAAGCAATGCTTCAAGACATCGCGATCTTAACTGGCGCAACTGTTATTTCTGAAGAAGTAGGTATGTCTTTAGAAACTGCATCTCTTCAAGATTTAGGTACAGCGCACAAAGTAACTGTTTCTAAAGAAAATACAGTGATTGTTGATGGTGCTGGTAATGCAGATCAAATTGCTGAGCGCGTAACTCAAATTCGTGCGCAAATTGAAGAATCTACTTCAGAATACGACAAAGAAAAACTTCAAGAACGCGTAGCTAAATTGGCTGGCGGTGTTGCAGTGATCAAAATCGGTGCTGCAACTGAAGTTGAAATGAAAGAGAAGAAAGACCGTGTTGACGACGCGCTTCACGCAACTCGCGCTGCGGTTGAAGAAGGTGTTGTAGCAGGTGGTGGTGTTGCACTTGTACGCGCTGCATCTGCACTTGAAGGTGTTGTTGGTAGCAACGATGACCAAAACGTAGGTATCAACATTTTACGTCGCGCAATCGAAGCACCGCTTCGTCAAATTGTTGCGAACGCAGGTGATGAGCCTTCTGTTGTAATTAACGCAGTTAAAAACGGTGAAGGTAACTACGGTTACAATGCTGCAACTGGTGAATACGGCGATATGCTTGAAATGGGTATCCTTGATCCAGCGAAAGTAACACGTTCAGCACTTGAACATGCTGCTTCTGTTGCTGCTTTAATGCTTACAACTGAATGTATGATCACTGATATTCCAGAAGACAAACCGGCTGCTCCAGACATGGGTGGTATGGGCGGAATGGGCGGCATGATGTAATTCATGTTGATCATCCAATCTTAAAAAAATCCCCGCAATAGCGGGGATTTTTTTATTCTTTACAAAATTATGATGAAGACTTTTTAACTAATTTATAATTTAAATTACTCTCAATTTTTTTACCTGATTCAACATCACGTGCTTCGATAAAATTTTCGCCAACAAAGAATTTACGGTTTTCAGCTTTGTTATCTAATGTGATGAGTGACGGATCCTGAGGATCAAAACTAAAACTGCCTTTGAGTTCAAATTCAGGTGGTGTTTCAAAAAGTATGCTGGCATTAAACGAATCCATTATTGATATAAAAGAACACTAAATCAAAGGCTTTGAAATGATTTTCAAGCTTTTTGGAGAAGTTGCAGCTTCTCCTAAAGCCTCGC
>NZ_VPDH01000021.1:0-52039 GCF_013417785.1 Acinetobacter sp. YH12227
AAGAATTAGAAAAATCAAACCAGCAATTGGATGCCAAAGTTCAACATCTTTCCATTCTCACGCAAAAATACGAGCATGAGCTCGCACTATTTAAACAGCACAAATTTGGCAGTAAAAACGAACATCTCACTGCAAAACAAATCCATCTGTGGGATGAGGCGGTTGAAGAAGATATCGCAGCGGTTGATCTGGAACTGGAACGGCTGAATGCAGATAAAACCGATGCAGCTGCACAGAAAGCCCCAGCCAACAAACCTAAACGTCGACTGCTGCCAGATCATCTACACACCATCCGTATTGAGCATGAACCTGCATCAACCCAATGCAGCTGTGGCTGCACCTTGCGTCGTATCGGTGAAGATGTCAGCGAGAAACTGAATTTCAGACCGGCACAGTTCTATAAGGAACAGCATGTGCGTGGCAAATGGGTCTGTGATGAGTGTGACACCCTGACTCAGCAAGCGATGCCTGCCTATGTGATTGATAAAGGCATTGCTTCACCTGAACTGCTCAGCCATGTGCTGGTATCGAAGTATGCCGATCATTTACCGCTGTACCGTCAACGTCTGATCTATCAGCGGGCGGGAATCGAGCTTTCTAGATCAACTTTATCTGACTGGATAGGTCGCTGCGGTGTAGAACTGGAACCTCTGGCCAATGCCTTAAAAGAGGTGGTACTACAACAGCAGGTGCTGCATGCAGATGAAACACCGGTCACCATCATGCGGATGGGTGAGAATGAGAAAAAACCGAAGAAAGGTTATGTCTGGGCCTATGCCACTACACAGTACAATCCAGTTCAGGCGGTGATCTATGACTTTCAGGATAGTCGTTCAGGCCAGCATGCTGCAGAGTTCTTGAAAGGCTGGCAGGGCTATCTAGTCTGTGATGATTACAGTGGTTATAAAGCACGCTTTAAATCAGGCCAGGTCATAGAGGTGGGCTGCATGGCCCATGCACGTCGTAAATTCCATGAACTGCATGTGACCGGGAAAAGTCAGGTCGCTGAACATGCATTGGTGCTGATTCAGAAACTGTATGCGATAGAAGCAGAACTCAGGAAAAAGACCGATGGTACAGCAGAACAGCGCCGCGAATACCGACAACAGCATAGTCAACCGGTGATGCAACAACTGTATGAATGGCTCAACCAACACCATCTGACAGTGCCATCGAGTTCTCCCACCGCCAAGGCCATCAATTACACTCTGAAGCGTTGGCCAGCTTTAAGCCGCTATCTGGATGATGGCAATCTACCTATTTGCAATAATTGGGTCGAGAATCAGATGCGTCCCTGGGCGTTGGGGCGCAAGAACTGGCTGTTTGCAGGTTCGCTGCGCAGTGGTCAGCGAGCGGCAAACATCATGACATTAATCCAGTCAGCAAAGCTGAATGGGCTGGATCCGTATGCCTATTTAAGTGATGTGCTGAAAAGGCTACCGACACATAAAGTGACCCAGATTGAAGAATTGCTGCCACATCGTTGGAAACCTGAACCGAATTAAAAAATAGACATGGGGTTCAGCGGACGCTTACTTTTTCGTTACACTCAAACTAAGTCAACTACTCAAAGAGGGAGCTGAATGCGCATACTTTTAGCAGAAGATGATGCTTCACAGGCAGACAGTATTAAAACCTGGCTAGAAATGGATGGTTATAGTGTTGATTGGGTTGAACGCGGCGACCATGCCTTATTGGCAATTGAACAGCATGTTTATGACTGTGTATTGCTTGATCGTGGTTTGCCGAAAGCTACGGGCGATGAAATATTAAGACGACTCAGACAAGTGTATCCACTAACACCGGTTATTTTTATTACTGCACGTGACAGTATTGCAGATCGGGTCGAGGGATTAGATTTAGGAGCGCATGATTATTTAGTTAAACCCTTTAGTTTGGAAGAGCTTTCTGCTCGAGTGAGGGCGCAGTTACGTGTACAACATCAACAGGTCGATAATCATCTGAATTTTGCTGAATTAACCTTAGATACCCAAGCGAAAACATTACATAAAAATAATGAGTTAATTGCTTTAACCTCAAGAGAGTATCAAATACTGCATAAAATGATGCTGCATCCTCAACATATTATGACCCGTGAGCAGCTAGAAGAATCGCTTTATGCATGGGGCGATGAAATTGAAAGCAATGCCATCGAAGTTTTTATTTATCAATTAAGAAAGAAAATTGGCAGTCACTATATTAAAACATTACGTGGCTTGGGATATCGCATGAATTTACCGGAATCGAGTTAAATTATGGCTGCAAAGCAAAGCGTATCATTACAAAAGCAACTGATAAAAACTTCTCTGCTCAGTGCAATTTGGGCAGGACTGATTTCATTGTTTTTGATGGTTGGTTTTGGCTTATACCATGTAATGAGTGTCCATGATGAACTGATGGATGAAGTTGCCGATATGCTTATTGCAACAGATTTAACACAAGTAAATGGTAAGCAAATAGATGAACTCAGTGAAGAGTTCGACATGCATTATCAACTTTTTCGTGGTTCAGATCTTTTAACACAATCTGAAAAAAATGAAGAAGTGAACACAACTGCTATGGCTATCGAAAATGGACATCATTTTGTATGGTCTGATGGACAATTGTGGCGTAGTTATCAACAGCAGGATGATGGTTTAACGGTACAAATTATTCAGCCGATTGAAAAGCGTGTGCTGGAAACCTTACAAAGTGTTATGGGATACGCAGGTATTCTACTGATTGTATGGTTAATACAGTGGCTACTTTTACATATTTATATTAAACGCCAGCTAAAAGTACTAAATATTTTTTCAGCCAAAATTGCACAAAAAAGCGCTGATGACTTAGCACCTATTAAATTACCTCATCCTATTTTAGACGAACTTGCTCCTATCCAAACACAGCTTAATTATTTACTCCAGCGGCTAGAATTATCCTTACAAGCGGAGCAGCGATTTACGGCGGATGCTTCACATGAGTTACGTTCACCACTTTCTGCAATACAGATGCGTCTGCAAGTATTAAAAAGAAGATATCCAGACATACAACAAGATTTAGAGGTCATTCAAAAAGATGTGACTCGCGGAACACGTGTTTTAGAAAATCTATTAATACTCGCTCGTTTAGATCCGACAGATACAGCTCAAGTGGAAAAGCAAAAGGCAGATTTGCAGCAAGTGACTTTACAGGCGTTTGAAGCTTTACAACCCTTTGCCGATGAAAAAGGTACACATTGGAAAATGAATACCTTTCCTTTGCATATCAATATGAATAGTGAGTTGATCTACACCTGCATTCGTAATTTGATTGATAACGCGATACGTTATACACCCGAGCAGGGCATGGTTCAGATTGATTTTATAGATGAGCTAAAAACCGTGATTTGGCAAATTGAAAATACAGGACTGGGCTTAACTGAACAGGAAATTCAGCGTATTGGTGAGCGCTTTTATCGAATACTCGGTAATAAAACCGAAGGTTCTGGATTAGGTGTTTCTATTGCGCAAAAAATTATTCAATTGCATCAAGGGACACTGGACATAGCCGTATCAAAACTTGGGGGGCTAAAGATTCAAATTAGATTGCCGAAAAATTAAATTGGATCTTTACTGATAATGTGCAAATGGATTGAATGGATATTTCTTTCACTGAAAAATTAAAAAGCAGCAT
Source organism: Acinetobacter sp. YH12227 (assembly GCF_013417785.1). NCBI lineage: Bacteria > Pseudomonadati > Pseudomonadota > Gammaproteobacteria > Moraxellales > Moraxellaceae > Acinetobacter > Acinetobacter sp. YH12227. The sequence goes on from NZ_VPDH01000021.1 coordinate 3,652, forward strand.
GGCGTAACATGCTGCTTGTTTCCACGATTATTTTTATTGCGCTGATAATTATTATTTTTATCTGAAAATTATTTGGTCAGAATAAGTCGGTTATTACGTGTTAAGCGTAAGCGATATTCTTCACCCGCATGCATAATGCGAATTTCACGACCCAATGCAAATAGGTTATTTGAGTGCAGCATTGGTAGTGAATGGTGTGTTTCGTTAGTGCGTGTAAAAAAGCTAAATGGTGCGTTCATTCCGTCGACTCCGTGGTGTATTTCTGAATGGTTTAAATGATAATCATTATCGAATAGAGCTGTCAACGTTATTTTTATTAATTTATAAAAAAGTTAAATTTGCTTACACTTGGGCATCAAATGGTACAGAGCAGGGATCATGTCTAAACCACAATTAGATGTCGCTATCGCAATTTTATTACATCAAGATAAAGTACTGGTCGGTTGGCGTGAAGCAAAACAGCATCAGGGCAATAAACATGAATTCCCTGGAGGGAAAGTTGAACAGGGAGAAACTCCTTTAGCAGCTTGTCGCCGAGAAATCTTTGAAGAGGTCGGCGTCGGAATTCAAGACTGGCATGCTTTTGATTATATTCAGCATGAATATGATGATATTGTGGTGAAATTACATTTATTTCATGCGGTGGTGCCTAATGAATTGCTCAATGAAATTCAACCACCTTGGGCCTGGTATACGCGTCAACAGTTGCTTAATTTAAATTTCCCTAAAGCTAATCAGTCAATTATAAACCGCTTGGTTTGGGCAGAAAAAATAAAAATTATTGATCACTTAGAAAGTTCAATTTCTTTGTTGCCTGATTATTTATATTACTGGCGCGTCGAAGCAACTGAAAAGAATGCCGAATTTCTCAATCAACTTGAAGCTAAGTCACTTGCACAGTTAATTGTAAATATTGAACTATATAAGTTGTTAAATGTCGAAACTCAGGCTCAGATTTCAACTATTCATATTAAACAGCAGCAACTCATGCAGATGACGGCGAAGGATTTAATCATAAGTAAACGATATATTGCCGCCTGTCATGATGTAGTGTCGGCTCAATATGCCCAAAAAATAGGGTGTGATGCGGTATTACTCAGTCCGGTATTTGTAACCGCAACACATCCAGATGCGAAAGCGTTGGGCTGGGACAAATTTACAGAGATTGCAGGATCGTTGGATATCCCAGTATTTGCCTTAGGCGGCATGTCATTGGATGTAATCGAGACTGCTCAGCAACACCATGCATATGGTATTGCAGGCATTCGTTTCTTGTAATGTCTATCCATTTTAAATAGATAACGAGATAGATAGTGTTTTAAATGCTCAGTTTCGAAATATGAAGTATTCATAAATAAAATCTATCGAATCTCATACTATGCTTTTGATTGTTACTATTAATAAGTAAGTAAATGGGTTTGTAGTGTAATAAAAAAGCCTCGATGATCACGAGGCTTTTTTATGGATTTATTTAAAGTGTTTTTAACGCGTTTTGTGCTTTGCTAATGGTTGCCGTTTTCTTTTGTATTTGACCTGCTTTGAGAACCACATTCCATAATTGTTTTTTCATAGCATTGCTTTGCGCATAACTCAAACCACGGAGCGCTAATGCTTCAGCATTAGCAGGTTGGTTTTTGTGATTGGCAATCATGCCTAAATATAAAAATGTTTCGGCAGATTGGGGGGCAAGGCGTTGTGCTTGCGTTGCCGCTGCTTCAGCTTCATTCCATTTGCCATTGGTGTAAGCTGTTTGGGTATTTTGAATTAGTTTTTTAAACGCAGGTAAATCACGACCATCGTCAAATTCTTGAACTTGAGTTTTTTGTTCAGGAATAATGATACGTTGGCGTTTAATTTCAGGATGGTCATAAGGTGTAATAATAACGCCTGATGGCTCATGGATATCCACTTTTTTTTCAGGCTGGTTTATTGACGGTTTGGGGTCTAATTGTGCCTGCGGAAGGGTCTGACAGCCTGCAAGTGTCATAACCAGCATGCTAGGGAGCAACAGGGTTAAAAATGCATTTGAATGACGTAAATTAATTTGCATACTCTCCACTTGAGATAATACGAGGTTGATCAGTTGTACCCTGATTAGACTCGGATTCACTTTCACGAATGTAGTCGCCTAAACTATCATCTTGCTCATTTACAGGCTGTGTTTCTTCAGTGTTAACTGTGTAAGGTTCTACTTCATATTGTGTAGAACCACATGCAGTTGCTTGGTTTGGTATCGAGTTGCGCGATAGTGGAATGTATATCGCACCTGTACAATGTTGAGCAGATAAATTACCTGAATAACGATCTAGCCACTGCCATTGCACGCTGTCTGGTTGTCGTAAATTAACTGGTTTTTGACGCAATTGCTTCATAACATTGGTCCATACTGGCAGAGCGCCTGATGAACCAGTTAAGCCTGTTACTTTGTTATTATCTAAGCCTAACCAAACCACACTGAGGTAATTACCTGAGTAGCCTACAAACCATGAGTCACGGGTGTCGTTGGTTGTTCCTGATTTACCGGCAAGTTTAAGTGAAGTTGGAAGTGAGGCATAAGCAGAACGACCTGTACCGGCACTCATTACTTGTTGTAAGCCATAGTTCAAAATAAAGGCTGAATCAGGAGCAATGGTTGGTTGAACCGTTAAACTATAACGATCTAACATTCGACCGTTCGAGTCCACAACCGAGCGAATAGCTTTGGTTGGGTATTTAAAACCACCAGTAGCGAAGTTGCCATAAATACTCATGACTTCCATAGGTGACATATCAATGGCACCTAAGTAAATAGATGGGTAATTCGGAATATTCGAAGTCACACCAAACTTTTTCAAATGATTGATGAACGTCGACATCCCAAATTCTTGACCTAAGCGCACGGCTGAAAGGTTATAAGAATTAGCGAGCGCATCAACCATTGGCACGACACCATGTGCGCCGCCACTGTAGTTTTTCGGTGTCCATGCTTTACCATCACTTTGTACGCTAATCGGGCTGTCTTCAATTTGACTTGCCCAGTTATAGCGATTTGATTCAATTGCGCTTAAGTAGATAACGGGTTTTAGCAGTGAGCCCACTTGGCGTTTGGCATCCATCGTTCGGTTGAAGCCAGTAAAATCTTGGGTAGAACCGACAGCAGCGACCAATTCACCATTTTCAGGATGTGACACCAATACCGCACCTTGCAAGTCTTTTAACCGTGCAGGATTGGCATTACTTAAACGTTGTACTGAGGCTTTAAAGGCATCCTGTACATGAGTTTGTGCAATTGGATCCATAGTGGTGAAAATACGCAAACCTTGATTGGTCAAATCACTTTCTTGATATTCGGTACGTAGTTGACGACGTACAATATCCATAAAGTCAGGGAAGCGAGAAGGGCCAAGTGTTGGTTTTGAAATAACATTTAAAGGACGTGCAGACTCAGTTTCATATTGTTCCTGAGTTAAGTAGCCCATGACCACCATATTATTCAATACGATGTTGCGACGTTTGGTTGCAAGTTCAGGGTTTTTCCATGGATTATATAGGGTAGGGCCTTGAACTAAGCCAACCAAATAAGCTTGTTGTGCAATATTGAGTTCACGAAGAGGTAAACCAAAATAGAACTGTGAAGCTAGACCATACCCATTAATAGAATAGTTACCGTTCTGGCCTAAGTTCACTTCATTTAAGTAAGCTTCTAAAATTTCATCTTTGTCGTAATGTAGCTCAATTAACATTGCCATTAAGGCTTCATTGGCTTTACGTTTGATGGTCTTTTCAGGAGATAAATAGAAGTTTTTCACCAACTGTTGCGTTAGTGTCGAACCACCTTGACGCTTACCACCAGTCACATTACTTACAATTGCACGCGCTGTACCACGGAATGAAATACCATGGTGCTGATAGAAATTACGGTCTTCCGTTGCGATTAGAGCTTGGATTAAAGGTTTTGGCACTTTATCCAATTTAATCAATACACGGTCTTCGTTGTGCTGCGGGAAAATACCGCCAATCAGCATGGGTTCTAAACGTGCAATACCACTACTAGAAGGTTTAGTTGCACTCACCTCGGTAATTTGGTCTGCACCAAAAGTAATTTTAAGAACTTGTTCAGGGTCGACACTATCACCAAAGTCAAAACCTCGGGTATGAATATAGGTCACATTCCCAGAAGTAACATAATTGCCCGTTTTGGCATAGCTGTCTTGTGATTTATAACCCAATAGTTTGAGTTCTTCGTTCAAATCAGCTTGGCTCACAGGGGCATTGGTATAAATTTCTAAAGGACGAGCGAATACCTTAGCTGGAATGTCCCAACGTTGTCCTTCAAATTTATCCCGTACGATATTATCAAGACGAATGAGATAAATGCTGAACACTAAAAATCCGCCGATAACCAGCAGCGAAAAAATAAGTGCAATTAAGCCTATGCCACGTTCAGACTTCATAAATACTGATAAGACCCTGAGAAATTTTGCTAATCATGCGAAGCTTTTCAGTATTTTGCAATATTTAAACTGTTATATGTATGCAAAATATGAGAAGAAAAGCATTAACAATGGAACTTTAAAGTTTTTTTAAATCATAAGTGTTAATGATATGATAAGGCTGAGGCGAAGCGGAGCTATGGCGCAGGTGCAAATTTCACATAAATCATTTCGAAACATTGGGTTGATTGGTCGTCCAGACAAATCTTCGGTAATCGAAACCTTATGTCTGATTCATGATCATCTTTTAAGTTTAGGATTACATCCTGTATTTGATACGCAAACAGCACAATTGGTTCCTTATGCCAATACACAAATGGTCAGCCGCGCATTATTGGGTGAAGTGGTCGATTTAGTGATTGTGGTTGGTGGTGATGGCTCATTACTCCACGCTGCACGTGCATTGGTGAAATATAATACGCCAGTGATTGGTGTAAACCGTGGTCGTTTAGGTTTCTTAACCGATATCAAGCCGACAGAAGTCATCTTTAAGTTAGATCAGGTATTAAAAGGTGAATTCCAACTAGATCGACGCTTTTTATTGGAGATGGAAGTTCGCTCCAAAGGTGAATCGATTTATAATGCGATTGCATTGAATGATATTGTGTTGCACTCAGGTAAATCTGTGCACATGATCGATTTTGAACTGAATATTGATGGTCAATATGTGTATCGCCAGCACAGTGATGGATTGATTGTTTCAACCCCAACTGGTTCTACGGCTTATGCGCTTTCAGGTGGTGGACCGATTGTTCATCCAAGTATGGATGCTATTGCACTGGTACCAATGCATCCACATACCTTGTCATCACGTCCGATTGTTGTGGGCGGACAAAGTGAAATTAAACTTGTCATTCGTGAAAACCGTGTACTGCCAATGGTGAGTGCAGACGGTCAACATAGTGTCTCAATGGGTGTAGGCGATACTTTACATATTCGCAAACATCCATTTAAGCTGAATTTATTGCATCCACCTGGTTATGACTTCTATATGGCATGTCGGACTAAACTGGGATGGAACCAAGATTTTGACTTATTAAAGCAGGATTAAATATGAATATTGAACAAATGCTGACTGTACTCGATCCTGAAATTGTGGCTCGTCTTAAAACAGCAATTGAAATCGGTAAATGGCCAAACGGTGTTGTTTTAACTAAAGAGCAACGTCAAATTTGCATGCAAGCAGTTTATGCTTGGGAAATTAAACATCTACCTGAAGAAGAGCGTAGCGGTTATATTGACCGTGGTACGAAAGAAGAAGATGAACATTGCGATTCACATGTTGAAGAGCCAGAGTTCAAGCCAATTCGTTTTGTCTAAGTATTCTTAGAAAAAAAGACACTGATGTGTCTTTTTTTTATCCTAATTTTTTTGGGTATGTGTGGAATCATCAAATTAGATTTTAGAATTACGATTTTCCCAAAGTTGTTTGGCCTTTAACATTGCTTCGTCATAACTTTCACAAACACCCATCGTATATAAGGCAATTCCGATGGTTTCAGGGACAGCTACTGCACCATAAGCATGATCTTGCTGACCTTCCCAAACTGATTTAAATACAGCAAGATCTAACTCTTCCTCAATCGGACTACGATTGTCCGTAAGTTTTGGCAATTCGTGTTCGTATAATTGACCAGCTTTAATACCGCAGATTAACGTTTTAGCATCTGGATTGCGCTCAAACTCACCACCTTCGCCTTTAATGACAGCACTGTTTTGATAGCCCAATTGAAATGCTGCGCGTTGGTGTGAGCTGCGGTAGGCTGGGTGGAAAATTGCTTGCATAGTGGCTTTTGCATTAAAGGGATTAATTAAGCGCGCAAGCGTATGAATTGGTGAGCGTAAACCCATCACATTCCTTAAAGAAATTAGTTCACTTAAAATTGGGGAGATGACTTCGAGTGGAATATAGGCAAAATTACGTTGTTTGAGTTGTTGTTCCACATCTTGGTCATTTTGGCAAATAGGAAAACCCAAATACTCTAATACTTCTTCGGTATAAAGGCGGTTAATGGTGTGACCAGATGCACCATGCATCACAATTTTATAACCATGTTTTGCAAGTGTTAATGCTGCCAATAAAAACCATGGATAATGTTTACGTTTGCCTGCATAGGATGACCAATCTAAATCGACATCAAGCGGTTTAAAGCTGAGTTGATCACGTGTTGCTTGTACAAAACCCGTTAATTCATCTACAGATTCTTCTTTTACGCGCAATAACATTAAAAAAGCGCCTAATTGTACGTCTAAAACTTCATCTTTTAAGATCATGCTGAATGCTTGATAGGCTTCATCATAAGTCAGTGAACGGGCCCCATTTTTACCTTTACCCACAATTCGAACAAATTGGGCAAATGGATGTTCAAAATCTTTATAGATATTTCGTTTATTGTTCATGTAAAAATTCGGCTTAAAACTAGGACTTAAGGATAGTTTACTTCTATAGGTGGTATTTTTCAGCTTTATATTATGGTTAAAAATGAGCTTTATTAGACTATAGTATAATGAGTTGCGATTATTATTTAACCCAAATTAACATTTGCAGCAAAACAAGCCAATAAAAAACAGGTAAAATTTAACCTACTTTAGTATGTGTTTCATCTCCTGTTCAATTCACTGATTTGATGTCAGGTCTTGAAGTGATCGCAATTTCATCACTCGTGCACAGTTTAGTTTTTTTACAGTATTTAGTGTTCTAGATGCTTTGGTGCTCTTTTACTTGGATAAAAGAGTTTTGGGCTGTTTATTTTTTTAAAATAGACAAAAACTGAATATTTCTAGCTTAGAAATATATCGTGAAGTAATGTCATGGCTAAAAAACCAATTTATAAGTCGCTGTATTTTCAAGTGATTGTTGCCATTATTGCGGGTATCTTAGTGGGGCATTTCTCACCAAGTGGTACGCAAATTATTAATGGTGCAGAGCAATATGTTCCAGGTTTAGGTGAGCAACTTAAACCTTTAGGTGATGCATTCATTCGTTTGATCAAAATGATCATCGCTCCAGTAATTTTCTGTACCGTTGTAAGTGGTATCGCGGGTATGGAAAGCATGAAATCTGTCGGTAAAACCGGTGGTGTTGCTTTACTTTACTTTGAAATCGTTTCGACTATCGCACTGATTATTGGTTTGCTTGTAATTAACATTGCAAAACCAGGCGTAGGCATGAACATTGACCCTGCAACATTAGATACCTCAGGTATTTCTAAATATGTTGCTTCAGGTGAATCTCAGTCGACCATCGACTTCTTCATGAATATTATTCCGAATACTGTTGTGGGTGCTTTCGCTGAAGGTGAAATTCTACAAGTATTGTTATTCGCTATTTTATTTGGTTTCGCGCTACATAAATTGGGCGATGCAGGTAAACCTGTATTGAAATTCATCGATCAAGTTTCTCACGTGTTCTTTAACATCGTAAACATGATCATGAAACTTGCGCCAATTGGTGCGTTCGGTGCAATGGCATTTACCATTGGTAAATATGGTATCGGTTCATTGGCTCAATTGGGTCAATTAATCATCTGTTTCTATATTACTTGTCTACTATTTATTTTCCTTGTACTGGGTACGATTGCACGTATTTGCGGTTTCAGTATTTTGAAAATGATTCGTATGATTCGTGAAGAGTTATTGATTGTATTGGGTACATCATCTTCTGAATCTGTACTACCGCGTATGTTGAAAAAACTTGAGCTTGCAGGCGCTGAAAAATCAGTTGTAGGCTTGGTTATTCCAACAGGTTATTCATTTAACTTAGACGGTACTTCAATTTACTTAACCATGGCTGCGATCTTTATTGCACAAGCAACAAATACACCACTTGATATCTCTCACCAAATTACCTTGTTATTGGTGTTATTGATTTCATCTAAAGGTGCTGCTGGTGTAACAGGTTCAGGCTTCATTGTTATGGCTGCAACATTGTCTGCTGTTGGTCATATTCCTGTTGCTGGTTTGGCATTGATTCTTGGTATTGACCGTTTCATGTCAGAAGCTCGTGCGTTGACTAACCTTGTGGGTAACTCATTAGCAACATTGGTGGTTGCAAAATGGGTAGGTCAATTAGACAAAGAAAAATTGGACTATGCTTTGGCTAACCCTGAAGAAATTGATAAGCAAATGGCAAGTGAAGCAAATCATGCATAAAAGCATATGCTGATTGTGCTGTGATAAAAGGAAGCTTCGGCTTCCTTTTTTTTAAGCTTAAATGATGATGAATAATTTTGAACGCTTTAGTTTTTCAGCATGACGCTACCTTAAAAGTGCAATAGGATGTGGCTCAACAAAACAACAAATTGAAATACAAGGAAGCAATAATATGCTGGCGTATGATGCAGATTTAGAATTATTTCGTGATAATTTCCGCCGCTTTTTAGCTGAGCAGGTCGCACCACATTATGAGCAATGGGAACGAGAGGGCATCATGCCGCGTTCTGTGTGGAGTGCGTTGGGTGAAAATGGTTTCTTATGTGTAGATGTTCCTGAAGAATATGGTGGTTATGGCGTTCCGACACATTATTCACTCATGTTGGTGGAAGAATCTGCTCGTGCTGGCTTTAGTGCTCTATCTACCGGTATTTCATGTCATTCTGAAATTGCAGCACCATATATTCTGCATATTGCCAATGAAGAGCAAAAGCAATATTGGCTACCGAAAATGGTTAGCGGTGAAGTGGTGGGCGCAATTGGGATGACTGAACCGGGTGCAGGTTCAGATTTACAGTCCATGCGCAGTAGTGCAATTTTGCAAGGTGATCATTATCTTTTAAATGGTTCAAAAACTTTTATTTCAAATGGCCAGCATGCTGACTTAGTAGTATTAGCAGCAAAAACAGATCCTCAAGCACGTGCCAAAGGTGTATCGCTGTTATTGGTGGATACACATTTGGAAGGCTTTAAAAAAGGCACGAATCTAGACAAAATAGGCTTACATGCACAAGATACATCTGAGCTTTTCTATGACAATGTCAAAGTACCAAAGGAACAACTTTTAGGGCAGGCAGGGCATGGTTTTGCATATTTAATGCAAGAGCTTCCTCGAGAACGTACAGCAATTGCTTCGACTGCAATTGGCGCTATTCGTGGTTCAATTGATGTGGCAACACAATATGTCAAAGAACGCCAAGCATTTGGGCAGGCAATTGGTCAATTCCAAAATACACGTTTTGTTTTGGCGCAAGCAAAAATTGATGAACTGGCAACAGCAGCTTTTTATAACCAAAACGTAGAATTGTATATGCAAGGTAAACTTGATGTTGAAACTGCGGCTGCGTTGAAGAGTTTCGCTACGGATATGCAAATGAAAGTTGCCGATAATTTGTTGCAGTTATTTGGCGGTTATGGCTACATGACGGAATATCCGATATCACGTTTCTTTGTAGATGCACGTATCCAACAAATCTATGGTGGTACGAACGAAATTATGAAAGAGATTGTTGCACGTAGTATTTTAGGTCGTTAAATAACAGCAGATGATCGTTACTTAGAATTAGTTCTTGTGAATAAAAAAAAGCGGATTCAGTTCCGCTTTTTTTTATTCAATAGTAGAAGGAAATTATTGAATAGGCGGGTGAGGTTGCCCCAATACTTGTAAACACACATCTATAAACTTAGGGGTGTCCGATGTGCTGCGTGAGGTAATATATAAATTACAGTCATTGACGACAGGTAAATCGGATAAAACAGCACCTGCTTCTAATAAGTCTTCATTTAATGTTTGAATATTAGCCAAATGTCGACCTTTGACGACACCTGCCTCTAATAACAGTAAAGGGCCATGACAGCTGGTCAGAATAGGTTTTTGGCTATCAGCAAAGTGACGAACGAAATATAAAAAGCGATCATCTAATGCCAGTTTGTCTGGTGAAAATCCACCCGGTATAAACAGCGCATCAAATTCATGTACGGAAGCATCATCAATGCTTTGATCAATAGTGATTTGGGATTGGCGTTTCATCCCATAAACAATTTTACCGACCTGTTCTTCGATATTGATAATACTATGTCGAGCAGCTCTGAATGCCTCTACAGGTTCAATATATTCGACATCTTCAAAATCATAGGTCACCAACACAGCAATTCTTTTGTGCATAACCGTACCCTTTGAGACTATTTTTGTTTTAGTTCTAAACGACTATATCTAAATTCAGATAAATGTCTGTCTTATTTGTTATCAATGCGTCAACGTCTGTAAATATTAGGTGATGGTAAAGCATAAATCACTGAAAAGATGACCAATGACAGTTTGTTTTAAATCACCTGTATTCGTTTCAAGTTATTGCAGTATGTAGAGTCTTTTAGCTGGTATGTGGCACAGATTACTTAGGTTTGTTTTAAAGATTATTTGGCTTGAACTTTTGCTAAGAAATTTTATTTAAAAATGTCCAAATTCTCCGAATGATGGTTCTTTCAATTCATATTCAACAAAAATTGCTAAGTTGATCAATTTACCTGTTTTGGTTCTTCAGTTGAACTGATGATGGTTTAATCAACTGTATGTTTTTAAGACTGAATCAATCAAAGTCGTATTGCGCAACAATTGAAAGCTAACTATTGTTATACTGTTTGCAAAATATTTTTGAAGGGCGACATAACAATGATCCACGATGATCAGAACACTACGACTTCTCTTGACTTAGTTCAGATTCGTGATGATATTGACTCTGTTGATATGCAGATTCAACAACTTATCAACCGTCGTGCGAAACTGGCAGAAGCAGTTGCAAAAGCAAAATTTGCTGCTGAAGAGAATCCACTGTTTTATCGTCCTGAACGTGAAGCACAAGTTTTACGTAAAGTTATGGATCGTAATGAAGGGCCATTATCTGATGTGACTATGGCGCGTTTATTTCGTGAGATCATGTCGGCATGTTTGGCACTTGAAGCACCACAAAGTATTGCGTTTTTAGGTCCAGTCGGAACTTATACGCATTCGGCTGTTTTAAAACATTTTGGTCAAGATGCTGTTGTTCGCCCACTTCCAACGATTGATGAAGTATTCCGCGAAGTAGAAGCAGGCAGTGCGCACTATGGTCTTGTGCCAGTTGAAAACTCATCTGAAGGTGTAGTGAACCATACCCTAGATTGCTTCAAATCTTCACATCTCAATGTGATTGGTGAAGTTGAACTTCGTATTCACCACCAATTTCTGGTGTCTGAAAACACTCGTAAAGACAGCATTAAGCAAATTTATGCGCATCAACAAACGTTAGCACAATGCCGTAGTTGGTTAGATGCACATTATCCAGGTGTAGAACGTGTGGCTTTAAGCTCAAACGCAGAAGCTGCGCGTCGTATTCGTAATGAATGGCACTCTGCTGCAATTGCATCTGAAGTGGCAGCGAATATCTACAATCTAGAAATTTTGCATAGCAATATTGAAGACAACCCAGAAAACACCACACGTTTCTTAGTGATTGGCCGTGAGAAAGTACCGCAATCGGGCAATGATAAAACTTCATTGTTGATTTCTGCACATGACCGTGCAGGGGCATTACTTGAAATTCTTGCACCGTTTGCCAAGCACAACATCAGCTTAACCAGTATCGAAACCCGTCCTGCATTGCCTGAAAAATGGGCTTATGTATTTTTTGTGGACTTAGAAGGTCATGTTGAGCAAGAAAACGTGAAAGCGGCAATTGAAGAAATTCGTCCGTTAGTAAAAGAAATTCGTGTATTGGGTTCATATCCGATTGCTGTTCTTTAAGATCACAACTGTGATCAGCTTCAACAGGAGTTGATCACCTTCATCACTTGAAATAACCGGAAGTGTAAAATGACGTTTGTCCCAGCCAATGAAGGCATTGCAAAGTTAAAGCCTTATCAACCAGGTAAACCAATTAGTGAACTTGAGCGTGAGTTGGGTATTACTGATATCGTCAAACTCGCATCAAATGAAAACCCATTGGGTTGTTCAGATAAAGTTAAAGAAGCTGTTGCTGCTGAACTTGCTGAAATTGGTCGATATCCGGATGGTGGCGGTTTTATTCTAAAAGACCAAGTTGAAAAACAATTTGGTGTAGCGCATAACCGTATTACTTTGGGTAATGGTTCAAACGATCTTCTGGAAATTTTTGCTCGCGCATTCGTTTCTGAAAATGATTCAGTTGTTTATAGCCAACATGCATTTGCTGTTTATAGTTTGGTGACTCAAGCAATTAATGCTGAAGCAATTGAAGTCCCTGCGAAAGGCTTCTCACATGATCTAGAGGCAATGGCTGCTGCGGTTAAAGCTAATACTAAATTGATCTTCATTGCCAATCCAAATAACCCAACAGGGACTTGGTTTGAAGAAGCTGAATTTGAAGCATTCATGCAAAATGTGCCTGCAAATGTGATTGTGGTATTAGATGAAGCGTATGTGGAATATTTCCCAGAAAACTTCAATAGCTTGAAATTCTTAGACCAATACGCAAACTTAATTGTGAGCCGTACCATGTCTAAGTGCTATGGCCTGGCTGCACTACGGATTGGTTTTGCACTCGCGTCAGTTGAAGTAACCGACTTCTTAAATCGTATTCGTCAGCCGTTCAACGTCAACCATTTAGCAATGGTTGCTGCGGTTGCTGCACTTAAAGACGAAGCGTTTATTGAAAAATCACGTGTTGTCAATAAAGCAGGTATGGCTCAGCTTGAAGCAGGTTTTGAGGCTTTAGGCTTAGACTATGAACCTTCACGTGCCAACTTCATTTTAGTAAATGTAAAAGCAGATCCTGCACAAACATTCAACGCTTTATTAAAAGAAGGTGTGATTGTACGTCCTGTAGGTATTGCAGAACATCTTCGTGTGTCTATTGGCACTGAAGCTGAAAATGCAAAATTCCTCGCTGCATTGGCTAAAGTATTGGGCCTAGAGGCAAAAGCGTAAGTTATGTCTGTGCCACTATTCGAAAAAGTTGCTTTTATTGGGCTTGGGCTCATTGGCTCAAGTCTGGCTCGTGTCATTGTTGCAGAAGGCTTGGCCAAAGAAATTGTGGCGTCTACACGCTCACAAAAAACTTTGGACGATGCTAAAAATTTAGGTCTGATTCAGCAGGGCTATAACGACCCCGCTGAAGCGGTCAAAGGTGCAGACCTGGTTGTTCTTGCATTGCCTGTCCGTGCAACGCAAAAAGTCTTGGAAATTATCAAACCGTATTTGTCTGAACAGACCATTATTACAGATGTTGGTAGCACCAAGGGAAATGTTGTTGATGCTGCCAAAGCGGTTTATGGTGAGCAATTGCCAGCTGGTTTTGTTCCAGGTCATCCAATTGCAGGCGCTGAGCATACTGGTGTACACGCAGGTAAGGTTGATTTATTCGTAAATCACAAAGTCATTTTGACGCCGTTACCAAGCAGTGCAGACTGGGCAGTAGAGAAACTGATTCGATTGTGGCAAGCTGCCAAAGCGGAAGTGATTTGTATGGATGTGGAAAAACACGATGAAGTGTTGGCCCATACCAGTCATCTTCCACATTTAATGGCATTTAACTTGGTAGAGCAGCTGGCTAACCGAGAAGACAATTTAGATATTTTCCGTTATGCCGCTGGTGGCTTTCGTGATTTTTCACGAATTGCTGCAAGCGACCCACATATGTGGCATGACATCTTTTTTGCTAATAAAAAGGCAATTTTAAATGCGGTGGATGGCTTTGAAAGACAATTGGCCGTTCTACGTAAACTGATTGAAGATGAAAATTCACAAGCATTGATGGGATTGCTGGGGCATGCACAAGCAGCACGTCAGCATTTCAATCACATGCTCGCAAAGAAACCACTGATGGAGAAAAACAAAGTGACGACACAGCAATTCAAAATTTTACCAGGTGTTAAGAAATTCCAAGGTAAATTTACTGTGCCAGGTGATAAATCTGTGTCACATCGTTCCATCATGTTTGGTGCCATTGCAGAGGGAACGACTCATGTAACAGGTTTCCTTGAAGGTGAAGACGCGTTAGCAACATTACAAGCTTTCCGTGATATGGGCGTGAGTATTGAAGGCCCGAAAAATGGTGAAGTCACCATTCACGGCGTAGGCATGCATGGCTTAAAAGCGCCTGCAAGTGCGTTATATATGGGTAACTCAGGTACTTCAATGCGTCTGCTTTCAGGCATGTTGTCTGCACAACAGTTTGACTCGGTTATGACGGGCGATGCTTCATTGTCTAAACGCCCAATGGAGCGTATTGCAAAACCTTTACGTGAAATGGGTGCGCAAATTCAGACTACAGGTGAACGTGGTACACCACCAGTTTCGATTTCAGGAAGTCAAAAGCTAAAGGGGATTCATTACGACTTGCCAATGGCATCTGCACAAGTAAAATCAGGTATTTTATTGGCAGGTTTATGGGCTGAAGGTGAAACAGTTGTGACTGAACCTGAACCTACACGCGACCATTCAGAGCGTATGCTGCGTGCTTTTGGTTATGAAGTGAAAACTGAGGGTAACCGTATTTCACTGCAAGGCGGTGGAAAGCTAGTGGGTACTGATATTCAAGTTCCATCAGACATTTCATCAGCTGCATTCTTTATGGTTGGTGCAGCAATTACCGAAGGTTCGGATGTCACTCTGGAAGCGGTGGGGATTAACCCGACACGTACTGGTGTGATTGAAATTTTAAAACAAATGGGTGCTGATCTGACGGTTGAAAATGAACGTATTGCAGGCGGTGAACCAATTGCAGACATTCGTATTCGTGGTTCACGTACACTCAAAGGCATTCATATGCCAGAAGATCAAGTGCCATTGGCGATTGATGAATTCCCAGCGTTATTTATTGCTGCTGCATGTGCGGAAGGTCAAACAATTTTAACAGGTGCAGCTGAACTGCGCGTAAAAGAGTCAGACCGTATTCAAGTGATGGCTGATGGCCTGAAAATTATGGGTATTGAATGCACACCGACTGACGATGGCATTATCATTGAAGGTAAAGGTAAGTCTGGTGAGTGGGGTGCTATTTTCACAGGTGGTCAAATTGAATCACATCATGATCACCGTATTGCCATGAGCTTCTCTATGGCAGGTTTACGAACTTCTGGTGAAATTAATATTCTGGGTACAGAAACTGTTGCAACAAGTTTCCCAACATTTACTGAGCTTACAACGCAAGCAGGTCTTGAAATTGCAGTAAGTGAATAAAAAATATTTCACAGAAATTGTATATTTGTTAGACAACAGCCAAGCAAATGCTTGGCTGTTTTGTATTTATTGCTTATGCTAAAACCATACAACAATAAAGCCTTTGGATAGCGTAATGAGAAAACTACAATTTACTGCAAACAGTGAACAAGATCTTGCGGATACGACGGTGGATACTCAAACTCAAGTGGCTGAGTTTTTAGCAAGTAAGCTTGAGAAATATGGTTTTCAAACCCTTTCGCAAAGTGGTGACCAAATTGCAGTAAGTGTTGATCAACATGAATTGCCACTTTCTGTCATGTGCCAAGGCAAAGACGAGGCGGGTCGTTTGGTCTGTGAAATCACCTCTTATCCAGATGAAGATCAAGACTGGCTAGATAGAATTACTGAACAAAGTTTGCTGAATCAATTAGCACAAGCGGTTGAAAATACTTTAAAGGAAAATGAAAGCTATAGTGAATTTCAATGGAAAACCATTAATAAGTAACGTGTTAAAAACTGATATAAAAAAAGCAGCAATCAGCTGCTTTTTTTATTTATTGAACAGCGTTTTATAAACATTCAATAATCAGAGGGTTAATTGTGCGATTGCCTTTTTTCATATGGTCACACATGCCTGATGCTTCACTTTCATTCAAACCCCAAAATACAATCACACCACGCTGATTAGCGATTTTAGGATCACTAATATGAATATAGTGCGTATCATGATAATTTTTATCGAGCATGTCTTTGTATTTTTGATCGGTAAACGTTGAACACGAAGAAACTTCAGCAGCTTGGCAGACAGAATCGTTGTCACAGCGCTGTTTGAATGTTGAAATCATGCTACTTGATTCAGAGCTATTGAGTTGAGCTTGGCATATATCCGTATTTGGAAAGTCATATACCATCTTCAAGTTGAAGTCTCGACCTTGTACATTCATTTTATAAGATGCAGTTAAATAGGCTTTAGGACCACTTTCAGCAGAGACTGTGGATGCAGGTATAGCTGTTGGCGTTTCTGACTTTGAATTAAAGTAATAAACCAACAATGCAATGATCATGCTGGCTATTATGGCGATGATAAATTTCATGTTTCCCCTTGGAAAATTATTGTTGTATATTTTTTTCTGTATTTTTAATGAAAAGTTATATTTAAAACAATATTTCATTCTGACATTTTATAAATATCTTTTAGTCTTTTTATTCTATTTGCTTGGCCATCAAGCAATTAAACACTTATTTAAATTCAGTTTGAAAGTTACATATTTATTGAAATACCTAAAAATTAAGAATAAAAAGCCAGCGAGACTGACTTTTTATTCTATTAATTTTGATACAAATTGGGATCAAACTAAAAAGCGCGAAATTGCAATACGGAGCTGTTTTAAGTAACCCGTAAAGAAATGATTTGCACCCGGTAAAACGGTAATTAAATGGCGCTGAGGTTTAGCCCACTGAATGAGGTCAGACAACAGGGTTACATTATCTTCTTCACCATGGATAAAGAGAATATCACCCTTAATATGAGGGGTTACATAGTGACGAACACCTGCAACTGTCGTGGTTGGTAAACCACATAAAATGGTCTGTACAGGTTGTAATTCGATAGGTAACAACGCATAGCATTTTGTCATTACATTCGCACCAAAACTAAAACCACCTGCATAAAATGGCAAGTTAGGATGTTGGCTGCGTGCATATTCAATCACTAGCATGGTGTCTTTGGTTTCACCATTGCCTTCATCATGTATTCCAGCACTTTGGCCAGAACCGCGAAAACTAGGGCGATAAACCACATAGCCACGTTCTAAAAACATTTGTGCTAATAGTACAGGGACTTTGTGCTGTGGTGTGCCACCTTGCAGTGGGTGAGGGTGTGTAACTACCGCGAATCCTTTCACTTCACCCTGTGGATAATCAATAAAAATTTCAAGCTGACCAACAGGCCCTTGAATGAACAGTTGTTCTGACATAATGACTAAAATGTGAAAGCGGGAGAGTCGCATAGTTTACAGATTATGTTTATCAAAAACACAGATTGGCTTTGAAATAACGCAACTGTTATAGTTTATTTAATTAAAATTTAATCAGGTTGTTTATGCTCGCTTTAATTTCTCCTGCAAAAACTTTGGATTATGAAACTGCATTACCGACAGAAAAATTTACCCAACCACGGTTGCTTGATCACTCTCAAGAATTAATTGAAGTGGCTAGCAAATTATCCGCAAGTGAAATTGCCAGTTTAATGAGCGTAAGCGAAAAAATAGCCACTCTAAATGCAGAGCGTTTCCGTGATTGGCAACCTGAATTTAATTTTGCGAATGCCCGTCAAGCTATTTTTGCCTTTAAAGGTGATGTGTATACAGGCTTGAATGCATATCAGTTAGAGAAGCAAGATATTGATTATGCTCAAAAACATTTACGTATGTTGTCAGGCCTTTATGGTTTATTACGACCGCTTGATTTAATGATGCCTTATCGTTTGGAAATGGGAACCAAACTTAAAAATACTCGCGGCAATAACTTATATGAGTTTTGGGGTAATACGATTACAGAGACCATTAATGCAGATTTGGCACAGGCTGAATCAGAACTTCTGGTGAATATTGCCTCTGATGAATACTACAAGTCTGTGAAAGAGTCGAAGATCAAAGCTGAAATTATTAAGCCTGTATTCCTTGATCAAAAAAATGGAAAGTATAAAGTCATTAGTTTCTATGCTAAAAAAGCACGCGGACTCATGGCGCGTTATTTACTCGAAAATAAAATTGAACGAGCAGAAGACATCAAATCCTTCAATACTGATGGTTATTATTTTGATGCGGAGAGTTCACTTAAAGGTGAATTGGTCTTTAAGCGTGATGAACAAGCAGCTTAATTTTACATTTTAGCAATGCCACACTTTGAATTTTATTAATAAATTTGAGGTGTGGTATTTTTTAGCGATTTGTGTTGAGTGCTGATCAGCCACTTATCGGAAAGTAAATTTTTCGATAAGAAGACAAATAAAATGACATTGATCGCAAAATTCTCAAGTTGTGTATCAGAATATAAAATGCGTTTATACCATTCAAAAATAATAGAATCTTAAAAATAAGATTAAGTCATTGAATATAATTGTTTTTTATAATTTTTTAATAAATAAAAAAGACTAAAATACCTGAATCTTGGCATGGATCACACAAACTTAACGTGAAAATTGAATTACATTTTTTACGGTTTATACACAAAACAGCAAAGAATATTAAAAATAATTCAAAATAGTGTGATTTATGTCACATAATGATGTGTAATTTTTGTTATGATAATTCAAAGTTTAATCAAGAATAATTTTTAGTTATGAAAAAACTAATTATACCAATCTTAATGTTGAGTGTTTGCTATCTAGGGTTTTCTGTTTATAAAAATGCTGAATTAAAAAAGCAACAGGAAGCTGATCAAGTATTCAATGAATATGATGATCAGACTTTTAATCGTACTGAACAAGCAAAATTTGCTTATTCTGAAACAATGTCTAAACAAGACATAAATAATAGCTTATAGGTCAAGATACATTATTTTTATATATAATAATACATAAACATATAATTAAAACAGTGATTTAAATTTACTAGATTAATATTGCGATGAAATTGTGGAAACATTAAAAAATCAATGTGTTATAATTTTGCTGCTCATACATTTGGTCAGATTTTATTGAATTTAAGTCTGATTAAATGGAGTTAAAATAAGGCTGCATATGGTTATGCAGCTTTTTTGTTTGCATTTTTCAGTGTGTAATATGCTGAAAAAAGGATTGTTTTAAACCCTAAATCAGCCTTGCTGGCATGTACATTGCTAGAATTTCTACAAAATTAATGATGGGAAAACATCATGATTAATTTTGTGGAATGCCAAAGGCATAAAGTTTACTTAATAGGGGCTAGGTCATGACGACTCCTAATCCATCTTCCGAAAATATGCTTGAACGCCTGTTTAAACTGAGTGAAAACAAAACGACGTTTAAAACAGAAGTGATTGCAGGTGTAACTACATTCCTTACGATGTGTTACATCATTATTGTCAATCCAATGATTTTGTCCGCTACAGGGATGGATCATGGGGCTGTCTTCGTTGCAACCTGTTTAGCCGCAGCTATCGGCTGTTTGGTTATGGGGCTTGTAGCTAACTATCCAATTGCACTTGCGCCCGGTATGGGATTAAACGCGTACTTTACTTATTCTGTATGTTTAGGAATGGGTGTACCTTGGCAAACTGCATTAGCAGCAGTATTTGTATCAGGTTTAATCTTTATCGCAATCAGTATGTTTAAGATTCGTGAGGCGATTGTCAATTCAATCCCAATGTCACTTAAACTTGCGATTGGCGGTGGTATTGGTTTGTTCCTTGCTTTAGTTGCATTAAAAAATGCTGGCATTATTGTGAAGAATGAAGCAACTCTAGTTGGCTTGGGTGATTTGGGTCAACCATCTGTACTGTTGGCTTTGCTTGGCTTCCTATTGATTGTCATTATGCATCAGTTCAAGGTGCGTGGTGCGATCATCATCAGTATCCTTGCAATTACTGCTATTGCAACCATGTTTGGCTTTAATGAATTCCAAGGCGTTGTTGGTCATATTCCATCAATTGCACCGACATTTATGCAAATGGACTTCTCTGGTTTGTTTGAAGCAAGCTTGATTGGTGTAATTTTTGTCTTCTTCTTAGTCGATTTGTTTGACTCTACAGGTACATTGGTGGGTGTTTCTCACCGTGCAGGCTTGTTAAAAGATGGAAAATTACCACGTCTGAAAAAAGCGTTATTTGCTGACTCATCAGCGATTGTTGCAGGTGCTGCATTAGGTACATCTTCAACAACACCTTATATTGAATCTTCTGCAGGTGTTGCTGCGGGTGGTCGTACTGGCTTAACTGCTGTTGTTGTTGCAGTGTTGTTTTTGCTGTGTTTATTCTTGGCACCGCTTGCACAATCTGTACCTGGTTTTGCGACTGCGCCAGCACTACTGTTCGTTGGTGTGTTGATGATTCAAGGTATCGTTCACATTGAATGGGATGATATTACTGAAGCCGTTCCAGCATTTTTAACGATTATTTTCATGCCGTTTACATACTCAATTGCAGACGGTATTGCGATGGGCTTTATTAGCTACGCATTAGTGAAATTGTTCACAGGTAAAGCAGCAACTGTACCGTATATGGTATGGATTATTGCTGTACTTTGGGCACTTAAATTTGCGTTGTTTGGTGGTTAATACACCCTAAACACAGGAGGGTGTAAACGTTGTTTACACCCTTTTTTATTTTCTGAACATGAATTTTACGAGGTTAGGATATGAACCAACTTGAGCTGATTCAACGCATGCCTAAAGCTGAATTGCATGTACATATTGAAGGCACATTTGAGCCTGAGTTAATGTTTGCTATAGCACAGCGCAACCAGATTGAAATCCCGTATAAATCGGTTGAGGAAGTAAAACAAGCATATAACTTTCACAATCTACAATCATTCCTCGACATTTATTATGCGGGTGCAAATGTCCTGATTGTTGAACAAGATTTCTATGATCTAGCGATGGCATATTTTAAAAAATGTGCAGCAGATCATGTGGTTCATACTGAGATGTTCTTTGATCCACAAACCCATACCGATCGTGGTGTTGCATTTGCGACAGTTATAAATGGTTTGCAACGTGCTTGTGACGATGCAAAAGCAAAATTTGGAATTAGCTCACATTTGATTATGTGCTTCTTACGCCATTTGTCAGAAGAAGCGGCATTTGAAACATTGCAACAAGCATTGCCATATAAAGAACAAATTATTGGTGTGGGTTTAGACTCGAGTGAGGTTGGACATCCACCTTCTAAATTTGAGCGTGTATTTGCACAAGCACGTGAAGAAGGTTTCTTGGTGGTTGCACATGCTGGTGAAGAAGGTCCCGCAGAATACGTTTGGGAAGCGCTAGACTTATTAAAAGTGAACCGTGTCGATCATGGCGTTCGTTCTGAAGAAGACCCTAAATTGATGCAGCGTCTCATTGCTGAAAAAATGCCATTAACCGTTTGCCCACTGAGTAATTTAAAACTTTGTGTGGTGAATGATATGGCTGATCATAATATTCGTCGCTTATTGCAGCAAGGTGTACATGTCACTGTCAATTCAGATGATCCATCATATTTTGGTGGCTATATGAATGATAATTTTATTGCTATTGCAGAAGCGCTAGCATTAGATAATGATGAATTGAAACAGCTTGCTATTAATTCATTTGAAGCGTCATTCATATCAGATGAAGATAAGCAAACTTGGGTAGAAAAGATCAAGGCGTTGAATTAAACATCGGCGTATACTACTTAGGCAGTGAATCCTCACTGCCTTTTTTATTTGTCTAAGTTATCTGTCATGAAATCATCGTCAATTTTTTCTTTCAACTTAATCGTTGCTGTTTTAACAGTGGGATTGAGCTCTGCTGCAATGGCGGAAAAGTCGCAAAGTCTCAGTCAAAAAATGTTGAAACCTGTTATCGAATATCAGTGTGGGCAAGAACTGAATGCATCTAAAGTGTGGAAAGGAGCATCTATGTTTATGAGTGCGGCGCAAAAGAAAGACAATCAAACAGCCATTTGCCAGTGTGTGAGTGAACATGCAATGGATGAAATGACAGCTAAAGATTTGATGACAGCCGCGGTAAGTGAATCTGAAAAAAATAAATTAATTTCAAAAGCGGTTTTAAATAGTCTACGTGGTTGTGCGCAGCAGGCACTAAATTAAGACTATTAGGATTTAAAAAGCCACGATAAAGTGGCTTTTTAAATTTTGGAAAAAAATAAAGTTCGAATACTCTATTTCGGTTGTTGCGTCATGCTTTTGAGTACGTGGTCTTTATCAATAAAGTGATGTTTTAATGCTGCAAGAATATGGCCAACTAACAGTACTCCAGCAGCCCAAGAAATCCAAATATGTAAAGGTTTAACAATCGCAAGTAATTCGGGATTGTCTTGTACTAAACGTGGAATTTCAAATAAATACAGCACAGGCGCAGGGTGTCCAGCGCTCCAACTAAATAAACAACCAGTAATTGGAAGTGCTAGTAACATAAAATACAGTGCTAAATGGCCAAAGTGAGCTAATGTCTTCATATTTTTAGACATTGTATTTGGGAGTTCAGGGGCAGGATGGGTGTATCGCCAAAAAATACGAATGACTACAAGGAAAATGATGGTCGTTGCAATATTTTTATGTAAGGTAATGACTTGACCTTTAAAACTACCATCGACGTCATAACTTAAAAAGTTTCCACTATAAAAGCCAATGATCCATGCACCAATAAAAATAATAGCCATTAACCAATGTAGAATTTGAGCAGTACGCGTGTAATATTGCGAATTATTGTTCATT
Organism: Acinetobacter sp. YH12227; assembly: GCF_013417785.1. NCBI lineage: Bacteria > Pseudomonadati > Pseudomonadota > Gammaproteobacteria > Moraxellales > Moraxellaceae > Acinetobacter > Acinetobacter sp. YH12227. Next base: position 26,630 of record NZ_VPDH01000021.1, read on the forward strand.
TTGAAAAGTAAAAAATTTATACGATGAAAGATATTAAAGCATTCTTGTGCTTGAAAACATACATGTAACTGAGACACAGTATTGAGAATTTGCAACACTGATTTTGCTGTTAAACTACACAATTACAGCATTATTTTTAAATAGACTTACCGTTTATAGGGCGAGTTGGTGCACAATACGCCCACTGATTAACATAACAAAGGATTCATCTGTGAAAAAATTAGCTGCAGTTCTAGCGCCACTTACCTTAGTTCTTTCTGCATGTGCTGCAACAGGTACCACTGGTACAGGTACTTCGGCTGCAACAACGACCAATAGTCTTGCAATGATGGCGGTTAAAGTAGGCGTGCAAGCGAAATGCGTAACTGAATTAAATAACAATACATATTGGAAAACTGCTTCTAAAGTTTTAACTGAGACTCAAAAGTCTGAACTTCAAACTGAAGTATGTTCATGTGTCGGTGAAAAAGCGACGACCAGTGTTACTGCTACAGATTTAGTTGTTGCGGCAATGGATAAAACGTCACAAGCAAATCTTGCAGCTAAAATTGTTACGAATACATTAAATGCATGCGTAGTTGAAACACTCAAAAACTAAGTATTGAAATAAAACGATCCTCTACGCTGAGCTGGTTTTGGCGCAAGAGGGTCGTTTTTTATTGTGTGAGAAAAGAAATGAAAGTAGCTGGTGCAGATGAGGCAGGGCGTGGCCCATTGGTGGGTTCAGTTGTGGCGGCAGCTGTTATTTTAGATCCAAATAATCCAATTGAGGGATTAAATGACTCTAAAAAGCTCACCGAAAAAAAACGGGAAAAACTGTTTGTCGAAATTAAAGAAAAAGCATTGGCTTGGGCGATTGCTGAAAGTTCGGCTGCTGAAATTGACGAGATCAATATTTTGCAAGCTTCTCTCTTAGCAATGCGTCGTGCTGTTGAACAATTGGCAATTCAACCTGATCACGTGCTGGTTGATGGCAATAAAGTCCCACAAGGGCTTAGCATGAGCTGTGATGCCGTGGTTGGTGGTGATGCAATACATGCTGAAATTTCGGCTGCCAGTATTTTAGCAAAAGTTACTCGAGACCATGAAATGGTAGAACTTGATGCAAAATATCCGCAGTATGGTTTTGCAAAGCATAAAGGCTATCCGACTAAAGCGCATTTTGAAGCGATAGCTGAGTTTGGTGTTATTGATGAGCACCGTCGTAGCTTTGGTCCGGTACGTAAAGTTCTAGAGGCGAAAGCTTAAGCTTTATCTCATTGTGAGATTTGAGAAGAATATTTTAGATAAATTTAAAGCGGCTAATAAGCCGCTTTATTTTTGAAACGCATTTAATCTTAACGATTATAATTGTTCTGTGGAAAATCACCTTCTTCGAAAGAAGGTTGATATTCTTGATCAATATTTTGGAGATGTTCGTGCATCGCACGTTCATGTTGAATGCGTTGGTAGATTTCTTCGCGGTGTACAGATACTTCTTTTGGTGCATTCACACCAATACGAACCTGATTACCTTTAACCCCAAGTACAGTCACGCTGACTTGGTCCCCAATCATTAATGTTTCTCCGACACGACGAGTCAGAATCAGCATGTTTATCTCCTTGCAAAATGCAAAACCTGCAATTGATCAATTATGTAAAATTCATAACCTGTAAAAGCAAAAAAATTTTAACAGAACATCTGAAACATTCATTGTGACAGATACAATTCTAATTAAATTTTTTCAAAATCCTCAGGGTTAATATAACAGAGCCACTATAAAAAAAACTATAGTGGCTCTGTATTTTTACGATGTTTTTCAAAATCTGTCTAACAATGACAAAAATTGACACCTTGCATGGTTAATTAAGCACGAACGCTTGATTCACCAGTTTCGCGGTCAAGACCGAATGCTGTGTGCAGTGCACGTACAGCAAGTTCTAAGTAGTTTTCTTCAATGATCACTGAAATTTTGATTTCAGATGTAGAGATCATCAAAATGTTGATACCTTCTTTTGCAAGTGCTGTAAACATTTTGCTTGCGACACCAGCATGCGAACGCATACCAACACCAACGATTGATACTTTAACGATGTCTGAACGTGTAGCAACTTCACGTGCGCCAATTTCTTGAGCAGTTGCTTCAAGAATTGATTTAGCTTTTGCAAGTTCGCTACGGTTAACAGTGAACGTAAAATCAGTTGTACCATCTTCTTCAACATTTTGGATGATCATATCGATTTCGATGTTTGCATCGCCAATTGGGCACAAAATGTTTGCTGCAATACCTGGTTCGTCTGGAACACCAAGAATTGTTAATTTAGCTTCATCACGGTTGAATGCGATGCCTGAGATGATTGGTTGTTCCATGTTATCTTCCGCTTCTGTGGTGATTAGTGTACCGACGTTTTGTTTAAAGTCTTCGTCGAATGCGCCATCATCGTCATTATCAAAACTTGATAATACGCGTAAAGGCACTTGGTATTTACCTGCAAATTCTACAGAGCGAATTTGAAGGACTTTTGAACCAAGTGATGCCATTTCCAGCATTTCTTCAAAAGAAATACGATCAACTTTTTTCGCTTTTGGAGCGACACGTGGGTCAGTGGTGTAAACACCATCAACGTCTGTGTAGATTTGGCATTCATCTGCTTTGAGTGCTGCAGCAAGTGCCACACCAGAAGTATCTGAGCCGCCACGACCTAAAGTGGTTGTATTGCCATCAGCATCAAAACCTTGGAAACCAGCAACAACAAGTACACGACCGGCATCTAGGTTGGAGGTGAGGACATCTGTGTCAATAGATTCAATACGTGCTTTATTGAACGCGCTGTCGGTTTTAATACCAACTTGACGGCCTGTAAGAGATTTAGCTTCAACACCAATTGAGTTAAGTGCCATTGCTAACATAGAAATCGTTACCTGTTCACCTGTAGACACCATTTGGTCTAATTCGCGTGGATCAGGGGTTTCGGTAATGGCTTTCGCTAAAGCAAGTAGACGATTGGTTTCGCCACTCATTGCAGATACAACAACCACAACTTTGTGACCGTGATCATGCCAACGCTTTACACGACGAGCAACATTTAAAATGCGCTCTGGAGTACCCATTGAGGTACCGCCATATTTTTGAACGATTAATGCCATAACTATCCTTACCAAGTAAATAAGTCTAAAGACTTAAAGCACTTACACATATTTTAAGACCACAATTGAGTGCGGTTTTAATATACCACGTAGCTCCTGAACAATGCCGAGGTAGGTTTTGTTCAATAGATACTTTGTGTCCGCAGGTGGTTCAAGTGAACACAGCCTTTTAGACTCCATCTTCATCATATAACCAGAGGTTGAATGTTGCTTTCAACATGAATGATTGAGTTTGCGTGTATACGCATCAACGTGGTTTAAGTAGGATCCAGCATTAAAAAACACACTACTTAAACCGGTTGATTGGCCTAAGGTAAGGAGAGTCACCTTAGGCGATAGGACTTTTGGTCTTATTTTGCAGCTAACCATGCAACAAGGTCAGTCATTACAGCTTCAAGTTTGTCGCTATATGGCGCACCACCTTGAGCCATGTCAGGTTTACCACCACCTTTACCACCAAGTTCTTGACCAAGGTGCTTGATGATGTCACCCGCTTTTACAGTTGCTGTGTATTCTTTCGCCACTGAAGCAATCAAGCTGACTTTGTCGGCATCTACAGCAGCAATCACGATAACGGCATTGTCTAACTTAGATTTAACACCGTCATGTAAGTTACGCAGTGATTTCGCATCTACATTGTTTACTGTTGTAATTAATGTTTTGCGGCCTGCGATGTCTTGAACTTGACCTAAAAGCTCAGCAGCTTGGAAACTCGCTAGTTTTTGGTTCAATTGTTCAATTTGCTTTTGCAAGCTAGATGCTGTGTGAGAAAGCACTTCAACTTTTTCTAAAGTTTGATCTTTTTGTGCTTTTAACAAATCGTTGATTGCGTGAATATCACGATCAGCTTTTTGTGCTACTTCAACTGCTTTTGTGCCTGTAACAGCTTCTATACGGCGTACGCCAGCAGCAACACCACCTTCAGACGTGATTTTGAATAGACCAATATCACCGGTGCGTTTTACATGAATACCGCCACAAAGTTCAATGGAGAAGTTTTTATCTTCAGAGATTGAACCCATAGACAATACACGTACTTCGTCGCCATACTTTTCACCGAACAACATCATTGCGCCTTTTTCTTTGGCAGCATCGATGTCTAAAAGTTCAGTAGAAACAGCAGTGTTAGCAATCACTTCAGCATTAACAATACGTTCGATTTCTTGCAGTTGTTCAAATGACACAGGTTGGTCATTAGCAAAGTCGAAACGTAATAGTTCGCTTGCAACCAATGAACCCTTTTGTTGTACATGTGTACCCAGTACTTTGCGGAGCGCTGCATGTAGAAGGTGAGTTGCAGAGTGGTTGCGGGCAGTTGCGTCACGCAAATCAGCTTTAACAATTGCTTCTACCGCTTGAGCAGCCTTTAAGTTGCCCATGGTCACGATGCCTTGGTGTACAAAAGCACCACCAGATTTTTTGGTGTCTTGTACTTCAAAAATACCAGTTTCGTTTTTGAAGATACCTGTATCGCCAACTTGACCACCACTTTCTGCATAGAACGGTGTTTGGTTCAGTACGATCAGTGCTTCGTCGCCTTCAAACACTTCGTCAACTTGTTCGCCATCTTTATAGATCGCAACAATTTGACCTTGACCTTGAGTTGCTTCATAGCCATCAAATTGAGTTTCGCCATCAACCTTAACAATGCTGTTGTAGTCAACTGCAAATTTACCAGCATCACGTGCACGTTGACGTTGAGCAGCCATTTCAACTTCAAAGCCAGCTTCATCAATCGTTAAATCACGTTCACGTGCGATGTCAGCAGTTAAGTCAGTTGGGAAGCCATAAGTGTCATAGAGTTTAAATACGGTTTCGCCTGGAATCACTGAACCTTTCAGTTGAGCCAATTCACCTTCAAGCAATTTCAAACCTTGCTCAAGTGTTTTAGCAAACTGTTCTTCTTCTTTCAAAAGCTGTGCTTCGATACGCGCTTTTTGTGCTTCAAGCTCAGGGTATGCAGCGCCCATTACATTAATTAATGGTTGAAGCATTTTGTGGAAGAATGAACCAGTCGCACCTAATTTATTACCGTGACGCACTGCACGGCGAATAATCCGGCGAAGTACATAACCACGACCTTCGTTTGATGGGTTAACACCATCTGCAATGAGGAAGCAGCATGAACGCGCGTGGTCAGCAACCACTTTAAGAGAAGCAGGGTATTCAACAGGTTTATTTTCTGCTTGTGCTTTCGCTTCAAGTTCAGATGTATCTAAACCAATAATTTGTGCAGCGTCTTTGAGTAAGTTTTGGAATAGATCGATTTCGTAGTTTGAGTTTACGTGTTGTAAAACCGCAGAAATACGCTCTAAGCCCATACCTGTATCTACAGAAGGTGCAGGAAGCGGGTGTAATACGCCATCAGCAGTACGGTTAAACTGCATGAATACGTTGTTCCAAATTTCAATGAAACGGTCGCCATCTTCTTCAGGCGTGCCTGGTAAGCCACCCCAAATGTGATCGCCATGGTCAAAGAAGATTTCAGAACATGGACCACATGGACCTGTATCGCCCATTGCCCAGAAGTTATCTGATGCGTATTTTTCGCCTTTGTTATCACCAATACGGATGATACGAGAAGCATCTAGACCAATTTCTTTGTTCCAGATATCAAAAGCTTCATCATCGGTATGGTAAACAGTGGCATATAGTTTATCTTTTGGAAGTGCTAACCATTGTTCGCCAGTTAAAAAGTCCCATGCGAATTTGATTGCATCACGTTTAAAGTAATCACCAAATGAGAAGTTACCCAACATTTCAAAGAATGTATGGTGACGCGCTGTATAACCAACGTTGTCTAAATCGTTGTGTTTACCACCTGCACGTACACATTTTTGTGAAGATGTAGCACGAACGTAGTCACGTTTTTCAAGACCAAGGAAGCAGTCTTTGAACTGGTTCATACCCGCGTTGGTGAACAATAATGTTGGGTCGTTGGCAGGTACCAGAGAACTCGACGCGACACGTGTATGCCCTTGCGATTCAAAGTAGCTTAAAAAAGCTTCGCGAATTTCAGCTGATGTCATAAAACGAGTACTCACAACCAAGTCTCTCCTAATTTCGATTTGGTAATAGCATATCAAGCAAGTCTTACAAAATTTTAAAGCTGGCTTGAGATGCTGACATAAAATTTAAAAACGCTAAATTATAACGGAAAAAGGCGTAGCGACCAATGATTTTCAATGAACTATATGACTTTTTATATAATTCATTTGAATTGATTCATTTTCATTATGGTTGTGAAAATTTTGGCAGTTTTTACTCAATGGTACTTTGGTTTATTTATAAATTTAGGGTGAAATTTGAGATGAAATTTGAGATGAAATTTTACTTAAATCCTAAACGCATTTTCAAATTTTAAAGGCGTGAATGAATCAGCTTATAAGTCAGGATCTGTCTTTTTTATGTGTTGAATGGGGAATTCCTTGCCATCAAATTTGAGCTGATAACGACCTTGGTCATGTTCAGCGGACGCTTTGCAGTTTTTGTGATTGTAATGGCTGCTAATGCTCGACTCTTTGATTAAGAAAATAGGGAAGCCCTTATGGGTTTGATTGCTGATGTGCAAGGTGCGCTTCAATTCTTCAGTATTCCAGTCATCACAAGCACTTTGTGTACTGCTGTTGTAGTTGGTCATTAGTCCATTTAAGACAGCTAAAATTTTTGAATCAGTTTGAATGGCATATAGGTAAAGCAATCGTCTTGATGAATGAATACCGCCTATGTGCGATTGTTTTAAAGCAATACCCACCAAGTCCTGATCTTTTGCATAGGGGGTGAGATCAAATTGAACCTTATCTAAACGTGTCGTAGGCACAATGCCTTTAGGTGACTTAAATACTTTTAGTACTTGAAATGTGCCTTTATCTATAAGATAAAGATTTAGATCATAATTGCCCGCATTGTCCTGAATCACGTCAGTCGCATTACTAGAAAGGGCTAATAATCGACGACTATGCTGAAGTTGAATGCAGTCCTGAAATACAGGTTTATTGGTATTGGCGGAATTATTGTCTGAGAATAGGCGCTGTAATTTTTGTATATCCGCTGATGAACAGTGTTGATATATTTGCGCTGTAGTCTCGGTTGAACCTAATAAAAATATCAAAAATATTGAGATGGAAGCGTAAAAGAGCTTTGTAGGTTTAAGCTTTTGCCAGAACAAATAAAATGGTTGTAGTGTTTGCTTCATCATTGTGATTTATGGTCTATAGAATATTTTTCTTCATTATAAAGTCGAAAAGCTATTTTGAATGTTTTCACTCAACACCCATTTTAATAAGTATTAAGAGAATTAATGATTACGAATTATTGTTGAAATCCTTTAATATATAAGCGCTTTATAACTGTTTCAAAATGAAGGGTAAGTCATGCAACGAGTGGCAATTAACGGATTTGGTCGAATCGGACGTAATGTTTTACGTGCATGGTTTGAAAATCCTAAAGAATTTCATTATGAAATTGTTGCCATTAATGATATTGCTGATGTTGAGACCATGGTGCATTTGTTTAAATACGATACAACACATGGCCGCTTTGCTGGGAATGTTGAAATTATTGAAGAAAATAACAAAATTTTTCTCGATATTCGTTATGCAGATGCACATTTAAATGTCCAAATATTGAATGAAGCCAAACCGCAGAATTTGCCTTGGCAGTTACTCGGTGTCGATGTGGTACTTGAATGTACAGGTCTATTTCGCTCACGCGAAGCAGCCACTCAACATCTAACTGCGGGTGCTAAACGCGTGATTATTGGTGCAGCGCCTTTTGATACCGTTGATGCTGCGATTGTTTATGGTGTAAATCATTACGAAGTCAAAGCCAGTGATCAAATTATTTCTAGTGTGTCATGTACTACGCAAGCCTTAGTACCTTTAGTGAAAATTATTGATGATGCCTTCGGTATAGAAACGGCATTGATGACTGAAATCCATGCAGTCACCGCTGATCAATCTGTTTTGGATCACGCACATCGTGATTTACGTCGTGCCCGTGCTTCAGGTCAAAATATTATTCCGACCACATCTTCGGCTTTGGGTGCACTTAAACGCGTGATGCCTAAAATGGAAGGGCGTATAGATGGATATTCAATTCGCGTACCAACCATCAATGTGGCCGCAATTGATTTAACTTTTATTGCACAATCGCCTGTAACAGTACACCGTATCAATGAAGTCTTAGTAAAGGCTGCACAGCACGATTATGTAGAAATCATGCAAGTGACGGATGAGCCCTTAGTATCGTCCGACTTTAATCATTCACCTTACTCACTAATTGTGGATTTAACCCAAACCATGGTGGTGGGTAATCAAGTGAAAGTTTTTGCTTGGTATGATAATGAATGGGGCTATGCAAATCGTTTACTTGATCTGTGTGAAAGTTTTCATGCTGCATAAAGAAAAATAAGTTTAAAGCATCTCAAAGGAGGTGCTTTTTTACATGACGCTTAGATTTTTCATTGATAATTGAAATACATCTTCGCAAGTTAATGACCTAAAAAATATTGAAAAACATTAAATTCTTTACTTAATATCAATTGATTTTAGTAAGATGAAATACAAATAAATGTAATAAGAGTTTTACGCATGATGCTGATGTTACTTTGGGGATTCATTTTATTATTGTCATTGGCTGTCATATTTTTGATTTGGCTGCAATTTAATCGTGACGTTTCACAATCCACTGCACATGAAACATTACCACTCGAAGAAAAAGTAGCGCATTTAGAAGCGAATTTAAAAAAGACTTTAGAAATTATGCAAGATCTGGCGAAAAAAATGCATACGCAACAAGAAGTACTTGATCAGACCACGCAAAAATTACAAAAAGTTGAATTGCAAAATGCCGAACTCGTGACATTGCTTAGTCAAATGGTGAAATCGGATTGATATTTATCTCAATTATGAGCAAATGTTGAAAAGAAAGCACACACTTTTAAAACACCATGACGAGCCCGCTATGGTGTTTTTTGATTTTCAGATTAAAACCAAACGCAAAAGTGCGGCAGAAGCCATACTGATAGCAACGGTTGGTAAAAGTGAAAAGCGTGAAGCGGCAATCAGCGTAATAATTATGGCAATCATATCTGCTGGATTATCTTTCACGAAATATGGCGCGATCACAGAAATGAGCACACAGCCAGGTACAACTTCCATGATTTGACGTTGCTTATTGGTTAAGCTACGATTTTTCAATAAAACATAGCCCAATATGCGGGTGAGATAGGTTGTCGCAGCAATGAATAGAATAGCGATTACGGTCGGTGTGTGAATCATGCCTCATCTCCAATCAAGAAAAAGGCAGAGACAATGCCACTGATAGCACCAATTGGAACATACCAGCCCGAAGGTAAATACAAATAGGCAAGTGCTGCGGTGATGAGACTAATCAGCCATGGACGAGCTGCGCTCATGCCTTTCCACATACTGCGTAACAGCACTAAAAAAACAGCAGGGAATGCCATGTCAAATCCGAAGCGATTGATATCGCCTAATACAGGACCGATCACAGCACCTAAAGTGGTGAACCCGACCCACATTAAATAAAGGGCAAAGCACAAACCCGCATAAAACATCATGCTAAATGCGCGGTGATAACCGACCAATTGTGCTTTTTTTTGTGCATCTGCTAAACCCACGGCCCAACTTTCATCCACCATAAAGAATAAGGCTGGAAAAACAGTTTTATTCGGGAGATGACGTAAATACGGTACTAAACTTGCTCCCATCAATAAATGTCGACAATTCACTAAAAATGTAATGAAAACCAACATCAAAATATTGGGGGGATTAGTCCACATTTCTAAAATGGCAAATTCAGAGCCACCAGCAAAGTTTAAACCTGTGAGTAATGGAACTTCGAGTGTACTGAAGCCTTTTTGAGTGGCTTGAGCGCCTAAAACCAATGCAAACGGTGTGATGCCTAAGAGCAAAGGAATTGATGTTTTGAGTCCACGCTTAAACTCGAGCACTTGCGGTGACGAAGTTGAGTGTGATGTGGTGTTTCTAAACAACAACATGCTTAAGCTCTTTGCATTAAAATAATTAGAACAGCTATTTTAGGTGGATTTTATGGAAATTAGGCGCTGATTTTTGCATCTTTAGCTTTATGTTTAAACTAATATTGCTAAAATATAAATAAATTTGGAATTTAGTGTTAAAAGATGGATCAGATTGATAAGCGCATTTTGCAGGAATTGCAGATAAATGGAAAATTGCAAAATAATGAACTTGCGCAATTGGTAGGATTATCTCCATCGCCATGTTTGCGTCGGGTCAAACAGCTTGAAGATGACGGTTATATCGAAAAATATGTTGCACTGTTAAATGCCAATAAACTAAATCTTGGGCTGACGGTTTTTGCGCGTATTTGGTTGAAAGGGCAGGATGCAAAAACTGTGAATGGTTTTGTGGATGCGATCCAAACCATGCCAGAAGTAGTGGAATGTCAACTCATGGCAGGCGATTGTGACTTCTTTTTAAGAATTGTAGTTGCCGATTTGGAAGCTTATCGTAAGTTTCAAATTCATCATTTAACACAAATTGAATGTGTGCAAAATGTCAAAACTGAAATTCCTTTACAGACGGTGAAAAAGACCACGGCATTGCCATTGGAATAAATTTTTAGGTTTTAAAGCTAAATGTTTGAACGCTAAGAATTTTTGTAAATAGTCCTTCAAAGTGTATTTATTGTATAGATTAGTGAATGATATTTTATCAAATGGTTGAAATAAATTTGGTTGTGAAATTTAAAAGGTAATAATAAACAATTATTTATGAATATTAAGAAGTAAGTCTGATTATTCTATAAGTAGTTATGCATCTTTTATAAAAAAGTCATGTGCAAGCTGAAAACTATCGTGCTAAACTAGGAGAAATCGGGTGTGCTCCCGATTTTTTTATGCGGATTCGTTCCGCGCTGACATGAATTTAGGTTTACAACATGCCCATTTCAGAGACATGGTTATTACCTGATGGTGTAGCTGATGTACTGCCAGAACAGGCGCAAGTGATTGAATCTTTGCGTCGTAAAGCATTAGATTTCCTCGCATCTCGAGGTTATCAGTTGGTGTACACGCCATTCATTGAATACATCGAATCTCTATCTTCTCTTTCAGAATCGAATCAAGATTTAGACTTAGCCACTTTTAAAGTTATCGATCAGTTGTCTGGTCGTTTACTTGGTGTGCGTGCCGATATGACACCACAAGTGGCTCGTATTGATGCGCATGTACATCCTGTCGAAGGTGTAGCTCGTTATTGCTACGCTGGAACAGTGTTACATACTAAGCCTCAGGGATTTAATACCACACGTGCACCATTACAATTAGGTGCAGAACTTTTTGGTTCGGACAGCATTGATGCTGACGTTGAGTTGATCGATGTCATGATTAACTTGCTTCAAACAGCAGGTCATTCAGACGGTATCCATCTAGATTTAGGGCATGTCGGTTTATTCCGTAGCTTGGTTAAGCAAGCTGGTTTAAGTAAAGCGATTGAACGTCAGCTTTCTGACTTGTATCAACGTAAAGCTTTGCCTGAGTTGGCTGAATTCACACAAACGCTTCAATTCGGTCAAGATTTTTATACCTTAGGTCGTTTTGCAAGTGATTTAGATGCGTTACAAGCAAATTTAAGTGCTGAAGTTTTAAATAACGAAGCATTTAAACTTGCATTTGATGCAGTGAAATCGACACAAGCCGCAATTCAGGCGCGTTGGCCAGAACTACATATTGGTATCGATGTCGTTGAACTTCGTTCATATCACTACCACACTGGTTTAATGTATGCCGTTTATGCACCAAACCGTGCTGCACCACTGGCTCAAGGTGGTCGCTATGATGGTATTGGTGAACATTTTGGTCGTGCACGTCCAGCAACAGGCTTCTCTTGTGACTTATATGCATTAACTGCGGGTCAAGTTCAGAGTGCTAAAGTTTTGGTTGCACCCAAAGGTATTGAAGCAGATTTATTAAATGCAATTGCATCAGCACGAAACGAAGGTTTCAGTGTGGTTCAATTGTTAGGTAATGATGATTTAAGCTCAGTTTCATCTGCAAGCCATCAATTGGTGAATGCAAATGGCGAGTGGACAATCAAACAAATTTAATCGCGTGATGTGTATCTCACATAAACGTTTTTCAATTTTAACAGCATGATGCAATGAGGCTATTATGGGCAAGAATGTTGTGGTACTTGGTACCCAATGGGGCGACGAAGGTAAAGGTAAGATCGTCGACCTGCTCACAGATCAAGCGGCTGCGGTAGTTCGTTATCAAGGCGGACACAACGCAGGTCATACACTTGTGGTTGGTGGTAAGAAAACTGTATTACACCTCATTCCATCTGGTATTTTACGTGAAAACGTATTGTGCTTAATTGGTAACGGTGTTGTTCTTTCTCCTGAAGCACTTATCCATGAAATGGATGTTTTAGAGAAAGAAGGCGTGCCAGTTAAAGAACGTTTACGTATTTCTCCAAACTGTCCTTTAATTCTTCCAAACCACATCGCACTTGACCAAGCGCGTGAGAAAAAACGTGGTAATGCGAAAATCGGTACTACAGGTCGTGGTATTGGTCCAGCGTATGAAGATAAAGTGGCTCGTCGTGCAGTACGTGTTGCGGACTTGGTACGTGGTGGTGATCATCTTAAAGCTCAACTTGAAGAGCTGCTTGAATACCATAACTTCCAATTGACTCAATTCTACGGCGTAGAAGCAGTTAAATTAGAAGACGTAATCGCGCTTTGTGACGAATGGCGTAAAGTGGTTGCTCCATTAGTGATGGATGTAACAGGCGAATTGCATAAATACCGTAAAAACGGTGACAATATCATGTTTGAAGGCGCTCAAGGTTCACTTCTTGACGTTGACCATGGTACATATCCATATGTAACGTCTTCAAACACAACTGCGGGCGGCGTAAGCTCGGGTTCAGGTCTTGGTCCTTTGCACCTTGACTATGTATTGGGTATTACTAAAGCATACACAACTCGTGTAGGTGCTGGTCCATTCCCTACAGAACTTGTTTACGATGCAGCGAATGATGTTGGTGATGCAATCGGTAAACACTTGGGTACTGTTGGTTCAGAATTTGGTGCGTCTACTGGTCGTCAACGTCGTTGTGGTTGGTTCGATGCTGAAATCCTTCGCCGTTCTGTAGAAGTGAACTCACTTTCTGGTATTTGCTTAACTAAACTTGACGTTCTTGATGGTTTAGAAGAAGTGAAAATCTGTGTAGGTTACGAAGCAGCAGATTCGGGTTGTATCGGTTCTTCTGATGCGCTTGCATTTGAAACTTTAAAACCAATCTATGAAACTATGCCAGGTTGGTCTGAGTCTACTTTCGGTGCAAAATCAATTGATCAATTGCCTGAAGCAGCTATAAACTACGTTAAACGCCTTGAGCAGTTAATTGAATGTCCAATCGACATCATTTCAACTGGTCCAGACCGTGATGAAACGATTATTCTACGTCACCCATTCGATGCTTAATACGCATTAGAACTCAGACGTTGAAAGGCCTCGCTCATGCGAGGCTTTTTTTATATAAATTGTTTTAGTTAAAATGAATAATAAATTGAATTGTTAAATAAAACATATTGATTCAAAAAGATTTTAAAAAAATATGTAAAAATATTGAGAGATTAATTTTTTTGTATATATTTGACATTCTTTATAAATAACTAGAGATCATTATGAATTATAAGAAAACTTTGGCATGTTTAGCTGTAGCAGTATCATTTACCGGTTGTACCACGATTGCCGATTTAGCAGGTGCAGATTCTGCAACTTTAAATCTACAAGCAACACAGTCGTATAATGCGATGTTAAAGGACGCGCAAAGTAAACAAGTATTGGATACGAAGTCTGCAACATATCAAAAAGTAAATCGCGTCTTCCTGAAAATGAAACCTTTCGCTGATCAAATGAACCAGACTGGGCAGGCTTTTGATTGGAAAGTGGCAGTAATTAAATCAAAAGAAATTAATGCCTATGTCGCTCCGGGCGGAAAAGTGGTGTTTTATACTGGTATCGTTGAAACCTTAAAACTGACGGATGATGAAGTTGCAGCCATTATGGGGCATGAGATGGTTCATGCTTTAGAAGAGCATTCAAAAAATAAAATTGGTGCAACTGCATTAACGAATCTTGCTGTCGGTATTGGTGCGCAATACGTTGGAAATGCAGCAGGTGGTTATGGTGCGACCTTATTGGACTTGGGGAGTCAATTTGGCGTTGGACTGCCATATTCACGTAATTTAGAAAGCCGCGCAGACAAAGGCGGTCTCGTGATGATGGCGAAAGCGGGTTATAACCCAGAAGCTGCAATTTCACTTTGGACAAAAATGAACGCGAATGACAATCGTGGTAATGACGCACTGAGCAAGTTTATGTCAACGCATCCAAGTAACAATGACCGGATTGCAGCCATGAAAAAAATGATGCCTGAAGCGCAGCAATATTATAAAAATGCATCGCCAGCAGTGGTACGTCGTTAATTTATTTTGATGATTGTCTAAAGTTTCGAGACTAAAGTTGCATTTTGGTGAGCTATACACGGTATGTGGACTTGCTAAAATGCAAACTTGAAAGAGGAGTGTAGTGCAGGATGCAGAAAAATATTTCCACCACAATTTTTTATTCATTATTGTTTGCGATGGGCGGCGCACCAACCATCGCCATGATGATTATTCGTGGACAAACACAAGATCCACAAGTGATCTATCAAGCACTAATTGGTTTATCTGTCATTATTGCTTGTATTTTGGTGCCTATAGTTTTAATTCAAAATGCTTATCTATTTCTTAAACGTAATGACGTCGTGCTTGAGCAAAAAATTAAGCCCGTGTTACATGTATATTTGGTGTTGAATGTAATTTGCTTGGCGTATTGGTTGATCATTCAGTTTTTGGCTAAATAAAGTTACATAAATACTATTATAAGTCGCTATATCTTCGTTTTCTGCTTCTGACCTTCAGAATATAATGTCACAATTATTTACTTATATTTTAACGGTCTGGAGTAATTTCAGTGAAGAAAATAATTCTAACAAGCTTATGCGTAGCAGGCGTATTGACTGTTTCTGGTTGTGCAACTGTTGCAGATATGGCAGGTGCTGATACTGCGACATTAAATGCTCAGGCAACTCAAAGTTATAACCAAATGGTTACCGACGCACGTTCTAAAAATCAGCTCGATACCTCTTCGAGTACATATAAGCGCATTAATACTGTATTCCAAAAACTGCGTCCTTATGCAGATCAAATGAATCAAACCGGTCAGGCTTTCCAATGGCAACTGGCTGTGATGAAATCAGATCAAGTTAATGCCTTTGTAGCACCAGGAGGTAAAGTGGTGTTCTATACAGGTATTGTAAATAAATTAAACCTGACTGATGCTGAAATTGCAGCAGTTATGGGACATGAGATGGTGCATGCTTTAGAAGAACATGCGAAAAGTAAGTTGGGTGCGCAAGCCTTAACGGATTTAGCGTTAAATATTGGTTTAAGTGCAGCAGGTAATAATGTTGGTCAATTGGGTACAGCTGCTGCGCAGTTGGGTAGTCAAATTGGTGTAGGTTTGCCATATTCACGTTCATTAGAAAGTCGTGCTGACCAAGGTGGTTTAATGTTGATGGCACGTGCAGGTTATAACCCGCAGGCGGCAATTACACTTTGGGAAAAAATGAACAAACTTGAAGGGGCTGGTGGTTCGTCTTTCCTTTCTACTCACCCTTCAAACTCACAACGTATCGAAGCTATGCGTAAAAACTTGCCAGCGGCACAACAACTCTATAACCAACGTAAATAATTGTTTGGTGTAAAAAAAAGCAGGCTTCGGTCTGCCTTTTTTATTTATAAATCGTCTAACATTGAATTGCTTTTTTGAAAGCAATAAAAAGGCAAAGTAAAAACTTTGCCTTTTTGGTGTAGATCTAAAAGATCTTAGTGATGGTGACCACCTGCACCGTGTACGTGACCGTGGTCAAGTTCTTCAGCAGAAGCTTCACGGATTTCAACGATTTCAACTTCGAAAGTTAAATCTTGGCCAGCAAGTGGGAAGTTCGCATCAACGATTACGTTGTCGCCTTCAACAGATTTAACAGTAACGATTTGAACGCCATCATCAGTTTGAGCTTGGAATTGCATGCCCGCTTGGATGTTATCTACGCCTTGGAACATTTGCGCAGGAACTTCTTGAACTAGGTCTGGGTTGTATTCGCCATAACCTTCAGCAGCAGGTACATTTACAGTGAATTTTTCACCAACTGTTTTACCTTCAAGTGCTTTTTCAAGACCTGGGATGATGTTGCCAGCGCCGTGCAAATACGCTAGTGGTTCACCTTGAGATTGGTCAAGAGTTTCACCCTCAGCATTAGTCAATGTGTAGTGGAAAGAAACCACAGAGTTATTTGCAATAGCAGTCATGTTATTGATCCATTCAATTTTTTAAGGGTTACATCATAAAGTGAAATTGCATTTTTGTAGACTAAATTTATCAAAAAAATGCAATTTTTGGACATTTATAATGCTTTCATCTTAAATAGGGACGATTATTTGAATTTCAATGTAATTTTATTTTTGGTGCAATTTTTCGTGTAACAAAATCTTTAGCTGTCAGCAAACCTGCATGGGTATAACCATAAATCGTCGCTTGATGCATGCGATAAAGCGAAACGTACATTGATTTTGCAACAAAGCCTTGTACATTGACTTGACCTAATAATTCACCGACCGCTTTATGTTTACTCAATGAAACCAACGAACCTTTGTCTGAGAATACAAACATAGGGAGCTGTTCCCCGCGTAAACGTGCCTTTAAGCAGTCTACTAGGAACGATGCTTGCTGACTTGCAACCTGCGCTCTCGGGCCTAATACAGGCTCATCTGCGCGCGGTTGGCAGTGTGCACAATCACCAAAGGCGAAAATATCTGGATGTGCTTTGGTTTGTAAGGTGGCATAAACACTGAGACGGCCCATACGATCTTTTTCAAAGCCATCTAATTTATGAATCACTTCAGGGGTTTTTATACCAGCTGCCCATACTTTGAGTTCAGCATTAATGCTGCTGCCATCATTAAAATAAACTTTTTCAGCATCTACTTTTTCAACACGCTTCGCAGTTAATACTTCAACTTTCATGCGTTCTAGTTGTTGTTTGGCATGCTCAGCCATTTTTTCCGGCAGGGCAGGTAAAATTCTATCTGCACCTTCAATCAGATTAATTTGAACACTTTTCGGATGAATTTTGTTTAAACCATATTTATAAAAATTGTGCTTGGCTTGCACAAGTTCTGCTGACAACTCTACGCCAGTCGCGCCTGCGCCAATAATGGCAATTTTAAGTTCACGTTGAGCATCGCTATTTTGTGCATCTAGATACAGCTGTAGAAGGTCTTGTTGAAAAACTTCAGCTTGTTGCAAGCTGTCGAGGTAATGACAATGTTCATAAACCCCTGGTGTGTTGAAGTCATTTGAAACAGAGCCTACCGCAAGCACAAGTGTGTCATAAGCTAAATCAAGTTGCTCATTTTGGGCTTCGTATTTACCTTGCTGGACTTTACTGAGTTGAATTGTTTTTTTGGATGGATCAACGTTTTCAAGTTTAGCTAAAACAAATTCATAATGATGTTTTGCCGCATGTGCATAGTAGTTAATTTCTTCATCACTAATTGACATCGTTCCTGCTGCAATTTCATGTAGCAGTGGTTTCCAAACATGGGTCAGTTTCATGTCAACCAGTGTTATACGTGCTTTTTTTTTCTTACCGAGTAAGTCGCCTAGTTGTGTGACCAGCTCCAGACCGCCCGCACCACCACCGACAATAACGATATGATGTAACTTGGAATTATCCGCGTTATTCATTGATATACCTATTTATTATTTTAAGAAAAGGAAGATGACAAGAGTATGCCATCTTCTTTTTTAGCTGAATAACGAATTGTCTTACAAGTTACATAATCACATCACTGACCAATTGGGTAGGTTTTCAGTTCAGTAGTTTCATTTGAAAAAATACTGAATAAGCTTTTAATCCACATAAAGAAACGTTCAAAAATATTAGCTTCTTCAATTTGAACATTATCTTCAATATCAAAGGTATTGATTAATTTATTATTTTGATAGACCGAAACAGTGGCTAATTTCATCACTTCAGCAAGTGGTGCAGTGAGTTCCTGTTTGTTCATTTCTACATTCATTTTGGTTTGCGTTTCATGCAGTGGTTCAATAGCTTGAATTTGTCCATTGCCTGTATTGAGCATAATGCGTTGTTGAAGTTGATCAAATGCTTGAAGATCAATGGCATAAGCCTGATCGTATAGAGAGGTGGTGATAAGTTTAGGTTTTTTGGTTTCAACTTTAAACATTTTCAAGGTTGATTTCACTACAGGCAATTCAGCAATCAATTGTTTATCTTTAATCGCAACTTCATTACGTGTATAGGTATAAGCTAGGTTCATTAAACGATGAGCAACTTCAGCACGTTTAATTCCGCTTTTAGCACCCATGACTACCACAATTAAACGACGCTCTGGTGCTTCTATATTTGCCATAGGTCGATTGGCGGTAAGTGCTAAATTGTAGCCAGCTGCTTTTGTAAAGCCCGTTTTAAGACCATCTACTGAAGGATCTTGTTTGAGTAAAATATTGGTGGCGCGATGAAATCGCTGGTTATAGCTAAAACTTTGTTGTTTTGAATAATAAAGATAATCTGGTGTTTCGGTAACCAGTGCTTGAGCTAAACGCGCAAGATCAGCTGCTGAAGAGTAATGATCAGGCATGGTAATGCCAGCTGGATTTTGAAAGTGTGTATCCTTCATACCTAAAGCTTTTGCTTCTTTGTTCATGCGATCAATAAAGCGAGGAACATCACCTGAAATACGTTCCGCTAAAGTAACGGCTGCATCATTTGCAGACATAACCACTAAACCAGCAAGCAACTGATCTACAGAGATTTGCTCACCTTGTTTAAGGTACATTTGCGATTCATCCCATTGCACGATTTGTACCACAGGCGTTGCGGTTAAAATTTCATCTTTACGTAGATGGCCAGCTTGAATTTCTTTTAATGCGATATAACCCACCATCATTTTGGTTAGGGATGCTGGTGCACGTTGCACATGACTATTATGCTCCGCAATCACTTGGCCAGATTGAGGGTCTAAAATGGTCCAAGCTTCTGCTTCGACAGTTTCAGGCATAACATTTAATAGGGTGGCATTTGCTATCGTGGAGCATAGAAAACTAAGCAACGCGATGAGGTAGATCACGGGTTTCAATGAGGTTCCTTAACCAACCATTCCGTTGGTGGTAAAACGAAAAAATTTTTAGGCATGCTATGCCTTTTTTTTTCTGCTGACTAGTCAAAATTGTAGACAATTGCGACAGTTCCGCATTCAGTTGTAAAAAATGTTAAGCTAATTGATAAGTTATCTTTCAATTATTTTATATTGCCCATGATGTTGCATTATCAAATCGAATTCGACGATTATCGTCAGCATTTAGTCCATGTGACTGCGCGTTTTCTAGCGAACCCTACGCAAGTGCTTTCTTTGCCTACTTGGATACCGGGAAGCTACCTGATTCGCGAATTTTCAAAGCATATTGAAGCTGTTCGTGCTTATGATGAAGATGGTCGATTATTACAAATTGAAAAATTTGAAAAGAATAAATGGCGCTTATTTAATACCGACCATGAGCTAATTACAGTTGAATACGATGTATATGCTTATGACTTGTCTGTACGTGGTGCTTATGTTGATCAAACACGTTTGTATGTCAATCCAGCATGTGCATGTTTAGGTCTGGATGGGCAGGAAAATACGCCTATTGAAGTCGAAGTATTTTTACCTCCAGAACTTAAACATTTCCAATTGGCAACTGGTCTAAAATCGAAGAGCTTTGTAAAAGGTCGCTATACTTTATATGCGGACAATTATGCTCAATTAATTGATGCACCTTTTGAATTAGCAGAACAAACGCGTTTTAGCTTTGAAGCTAGCGGTATTCCGCATGAGTTTGTGGTATCTGGTCAGCATGCAATGAATGCTGAGCGTATGCAGCAAGACATTGAAAAAATCTGTACTACAGAAATTAGCATGTTTGGTTCAGCACCATTCAAAGACTATACCTTTATGACCATGGCGACAGGCAATAGCTATGGTGGGCTTGAGCATCCAAATAGCACAAGTTTGATTAGTCCACGTGATGACTTGCCTAAAGCAGATGAACCTGTTGAGCCATCTGCAGATTATCAACGTTTCCTAGGTTTATGCAGTCATGAATACTTCCATTCATGGTTGGTAAAATTTATTCGTCCAGAAAATTTTGTGAATTATGATCTTAACAAGGAAAGTTATACGTCTTTGTTATGGATCTTTGAAGGATTTACTTCATATTATGATGACTTGATTTTGCTGCGTAGTGGTGTGATTAATCAAGATTCATATCTGAAATTGTTAAAAGCACAGATTGATCGTTATTTGCAAAATCCAGGCCGTGGAATTCAAACGGTGGCTGAGTCGAGTTTTGATGCTTGGGTGAAATTCTACCGTCAAGATGAGAACTCAAATAATGCGGGCACGAGCTATTACAACAAAGGCTGTTTAGTTGCACTTTGCTTAGACCTTGGCTTACGCTTACGTGGTTCGAGCCTTGATGCTTTAATGCGTAAGTTGTTTGAAAATGCGCAAAATGGCATTCAGGTAAATGAACGTACAATTTTTAATTTATGTAATGAATTGACGGGCGATAACTGGTTGGAGCAAATCAACCATCTGATTAATACTACTGATGAGCTGCCACTTGATCAATTATTCCCTGAGTTTGGGGTGTCATATACATTCAAGCAGGACAAATCGCTCCCATTCGGCTTGAAACTTGCGGATAAGCCAGAAGGTGTATTGGTGCAACAGGCACGCCGCGACTGCGTGGCCGCAAAAGCAGGCCTTTCTGCAAATGATGTGATTATTGCTATTGATGGTATAAAAGCTACAACGAAATTATTGGAAAAATTTGCTAAACGTGAAGGTCGCTTTACAGTGTTTGCATTCCGAAGAGATGAGCTGATGCAGTTTGAACTTCAAGGTGGTATTACTGAACTTGCAGAAGTTGAATTAAAGGTTGATGATCAGGCCAAAGCTGAAAAGTGGTTGAATATTTAATTCAATCAATTAACGAAATAAAAAACCCATATTTTTATGGGTTTTTTATTATCTATTGAGCGTCATAACATTTTTAACTTGCTCACATGGCTTTGATAAAAACTTAGATTTTTTGATTGTGCTTTTAAATCATCTGCAAGTTGTTGGGTAATAATCGTTTCTATAAGCTTAGGATCAATTTTAGTCGAAGTTAATTCAACATCTGTGAGTTGTGAAATAGTCTTTCTTTGAATGAATTGGTGATCCAAATAACCTTGAATAATGTCATCTGTTTTTGAGTCCTCACGGCAAACAGAAATTACGACTCGACCAGTTTGAATTGATTCAGACAACATGGTTGCACTGTCCTCGGTGACAAATATGAATTCGCTACGTTTGAATACATCACAAATTGAGGTTGAGGATTGAGGGCATACGAGCTCAATATTTTTACTTTGTAAATAACTGATGGTCTTAGAAGTCAGTGTTGGTGTACGTCGTGAGCATACCACCGTCGCTTTAAATTTATGTATCTCCGCAAATTGAACAAAACTTTCAATCATTTGAATGAAATCAATTTCATTAAATGGATATTCATGTGTAGGACCGCCAATGAGCAAACACGCTTCATGATTTGAAGGGATATTGACTAAACGGGTAATTTTAGAAGGTACGGCACCCGTTGGAATAATAATCTGTCTCCCCCGCATGATTTTCAGGGATAGTCGTTATGGTCCAATCAATTAAACGCCAATTAAATTTTCTTGTTCCACCTGCATAGATGAGAGGGATGTTAAAGCGTTGCGACAAGTATGCTGCATAAATTAAATTCGGCATACCTGAGCATACGATAACATCTGTATGCTCCAAATTTGGTGTTGGAAATTTAAAAATAAGACGCGCCGCAGCTGTAAATAAACGTGGGAAGTTCGATAGTTTTTTAAAAAGACTTACAAGATGTTTTGATAAAAATGGAATCTGAAATAATTCAGCTTGCAGGAAAAAGCTTTTTTCAATCATTTCAGACACAGCAATAGACGGATTCAAATGACCAACACGGTTATCATGAATTACAAGCACTTTATTTCTATCGCGATTAAATGGCGTGTTCATAATTTCTGTTTAAATATTCAACGTTTAAATTGTTATAACTGATTTTAAACAGAAAATATGAAATTAATCTTAAATAATTGTTACGTTCCTAAACTTTTGTGAAAAATAAAAAAAAAGCCCACGAATGTGAGCTTTTAATAGTTTTTAAATAACTGGATTAACGACCATTACGTCCACGTGGCGCTTTGGTATTTGGGCGGGTTGTACCATTGGTGCGACGTTTTGGCTTTTCATGTTCTTCCATTTGCCAAATACGTTTAGTACCAGACTTTTTAACAGAACCATCTTTGTTCTTACGAACCATTGGCTTACCACCTGTACCACCAGGTTTTTTCACATAAGAACGTGAACGATATGGTTCTTCGGCAGGCACATTTTGGAAGTCTGGATAAAGTAACGGTTCGATCTCTTTTGTTTCACCTGGCTTTAGTTGCATCTGAACTAAACTAATGCCACCAATTTGCGTACGAATTAAACGTAAAGTTGGGAAACCAACCGCAGCAGTCATGCGACGTACTTGACGATTTCGACCTTCACAAATAGAAATTTCAACCCAAGACGTTGGAACTGAAGCGCGGAAACGAACAGGAGGATCGCGCTCCCATAACCATTCAGGCTGTTCAACTTTATGTGCTTTGGCTGGAAGTGTCATGCCATCCTTAAGCTCAACACCTTTACGAAGTTGCTCTAAAGCTTCTTCAGTAACATCACCTTCAACTTGCACCAAGTACGTTTTAAATTTTTTATTGGCAGGGTTGGTGATGTATTGATTGAGACCACCATGATCTGTGAGGAAAACCAGACCTTCCGAGTCCATATCTAGGCGACCTGCTAAACGCAAAGTAGGGTCGTCTACGAAGTCCGACATGGTCATGTGTGCTTCGTCTTTACGGAATTGGGAGAGCACGTCATATGGCTTGTTAAGAATGACGATTTTCATAAAAAATGACTTCTTTAAATGTATGAATATGGAAAATATGGTGATTTATTAAACAGAGAAATGATGTTATTTCTCATATAAATCTCCAAAAAAGGTAATTTCAATTAATCTATTATGCGATAAGAAAGGAGGAAAGTATTGCCTAATCGGTAAATATTTTCAAAATCGCGAGATATAGAGGGAGAACCTACATAATGGGTTATCAGAAGATCGTTGTTCCTGCGGATGGTAGTAAAATTACCGTAAATGCAGATTTATCACTGAATGTACCAAAAAATCCAATTATCCCATTTATTGAGGGAGATGGAATTGGTGTGGATATTACACCAGCAATGAAAGCAGTGGTAGATGCTGCTGTGCAAAAAGCATACGGTGATAAGCGCTCTATTGAGTGGATGGAAGTTTATTGCGGCGAAAAAGCCAACAAAATTTATGGCACGTATATGCCTGAAGAAACACTAGATGCCTTAAGAGATTATGTGGTTTCTATTAAAGGGCCATTAACCACACCTGTCGGTGGTGGGATTCGTTCACTTAATGTTGCACTGCGACAAGAATTAGATTTATACGTATGTGTCCGTCCAGTTCGTTGGTTTGAAGGTGTACCTTCACCAGTGCAACACCCTGAATTAACCGATATGGTGATTTTCCGAGAAAATTCAGAAGATATTTATGCGGGGATTGAGTGGAAAGCAGATTCACCCGAAGCGAAAAAAATTATTAAATTTTTAAAAGAAGAAATGGGTGTTACCAATATTCGTTTCGAAGAAAATTGCGGGATAGGCATTAAACCGGTGTCTAAAGAAGGCACACAGCGACTGGTGCGTAAAGCCATTCAGTTTGCTATTGATAATGACAAACCGAGTGTCACTTTAGTGCATAAAGGTAATATCATGAAATATACTGAAGGTGCATTTAAAGAGTGGGGCTATGAGGTTGCACTAGAGCGATTTGGTGGTGAACTTTTAGATGGTGGGCCGTGGGTGAAAATTAAAAACCCAAAAACTGGCAAAGATATCATTATTAAAGACGTTATTGCGGATGCATTCTTGCAGCAAATTTTAATGCGTCCTGCCGATTATTCAGTCATTGCGACATTAAACTTAAACGGTGATTATATTTCAGATGCTTTGGCGGCTGAAGTGGGTGGAATAGGTATTGCTCCAGGTGCAAATATTGGTGGGGCGGTGCAAGTATATGAAGCAACGCACGGTACAGCCCCAAAATATGCAGGACAAGATAAAGTGAATCCAGGTTCGATTATTTTGTCTGCGGAAATGATGCTCCGTAATATGGGCTGGATTGAAGCTGCCGATTTAATTATCAAAGGTATATCTGGTGCGATTGCAGCAAAAACGGTCACTTATGATTTTGAGCGCTTAATGCCAAATGCAACGTTATTGCGTTGCTCAGAGTTTGGGCAAGCGGTGATTGAAAATATGGAATAAATGCTTACATAGCGTGAAAAGACTCGTTTAGGCGGGTCTTTTTTTATCTCAAATTTTAAATATTCATTTAAAAAGAGGATGGGAAGTGTATGTAGCTACATACAGAAATAGATTTTCACATTGCTAGAATGTAACAAGACGTTTTGAAAAGCACCTATCCCGTGAATATTCGTAATTACAAAAAAGCTGTGATATTGATTTCTTAGTAAAAATTTCATGACGATTTTACAATGAAGTATTTGGACACATTTACTGGCTTGGCTTTGCAGGGATTGGGGGTACATTGGTTGATGTTCTTCAGTAGAAATACTTGATGACTCATCATGATGAAAAAGGAGAAATGAAATGTCTCGTAAACAGCATCAACAAAACCAGCAATCTGATCAGCAGCAACAACAAAATGATCAGCAACAGCAACAAGACAACCAGCAGCAAAAGAAACAAAAACAGCAACATTATTGATTTGACTGAGCTGTCATTTCAATCATTCGCGAGTGCTTTTAAATTTATCACTTGGAGCGTAAAACCTCGTGGTTCAGCACGAGGATATAAGCGACTGGCGTAAGCCATACGACATGGAATGTCGTATTAAATATCTTTGTTGTTCATTACTTAAAATATTATTGTTAAAA
>NZ_VPDH01000022.1:0-51862 GCF_013417785.1 Acinetobacter sp. YH12227
ATTACCACAGCAGACGAACAATTTAACTGGGTAATTATTGATGCGACAGAATGTTTAATAGAACGCCCAAAAAAAAAATCAGAGTAAGTTCTACAGTGGTAAAAAGAAGAAACATACGTTAAAAGCCCAAGTGATCTATCATCCGAAGAGCAAACAAATCATAGGAGTAGATATATCGTCTGGCAGTCAGCATGATATTAAATTGGCAAGAAAAACAGTTAAGAAATTCAAACATTGTGACTATGTTATGACCGATTTAGGGTACTATGGGTTAGAGCAAGATGGCTTTAAATTATTGATGCCAATAAAGAAAAAGAAGAATTTACCCTTATTTGATGCTGAGAAAAATTACAATAAAATGATTGGAAAAATACGAGTTGTAATCGAACACATTAACAGTCAATTGAAAAGATTTAGAATACTAAGTGAACGCTATCGAAATAGACGGAAAAGATTCGGTTTACGCATTAACTTAATCGCTGCACTGGTAAACCGGATGAACTTGCAATAACGACTTTCGCAAGAGATCTATTTTATTTCTGATGGAAATTTGGATAAGTATTCTTACGATTTTGAACTTAAAAACGGAAAGGTTTGGGGGGATGGTCTTTTTTTTCAAATAGTTTTATTTATATATATGCTTTTTATTGGTCCTTATTTTATTATAATTAACCCTCCATTTAATTTTTATGCTGGTGATATGATGGAAGGTATAAAATCCAATCTTTCTATTTATGCAATTATTCTGATGATTTTAATATTTTGGGAGTATACATTGAAAAGATTTTATTTTTTTAGTGGTCTTAATTACAAATTTGATAAAGAATGAAATAAAAAGCCCTTTCGGGCTTTTTATAAAGAATTTAAGGTAACTGCTTAATCGGACTGCCACCCAACGCCTGCATTAAAGTTACATAAGCATTGTATTGACTCTGCTTGGTCTGAACCAAAGAAAGTCGTGCATTACGCGTAGTCTCTTGTGCATCGAGTAAGTTTTTCAGTGCAATCGCACCATGGCGGTAACGTACTTCAGTTAAACGCTCAGTTTTCTCGGCAAGTTGTACATTACGCTCTTGCAAAGCCACCTGTTGGTTTAATTCGGTACGTGCCGATAGCGTATTTTCCACATCGGCAAAAGCCTGATACAAGGTTTGACGGTACTGAATAATCGACTTTTCATATTCCAGCTCATTGACTTGCAAGTCACGCTTCATATCGTTCCACTGTAAAAATGGAAGAGTTAAACCTGCTCCTAATGTAGCAACAGGATTT
Source organism: Acinetobacter sp. YH12227 (assembly GCF_013417785.1). Taxonomy (NCBI): domain Bacteria; kingdom Pseudomonadati; phylum Pseudomonadota; class Gammaproteobacteria; order Moraxellales; family Moraxellaceae; genus Acinetobacter; species Acinetobacter sp. YH12227. The sequence goes on from NZ_VPDH01000022.1 coordinate 1,273, forward strand.
TTTAATGCATTTGTTAAAGATGTATTTGCGCCCACCCCAACTCCTGTCGATATTGCTCCTGTTAAGCTAATGGATGGATAATAGCTGGCTTTATTTGCATCTTTATTGGCAAGTGCTTTACGTAAACGCAACTCACTGGCTTGCAAATCAGGACGACGTGATAAGAGGTCAGCGGGTAAGCCTGCTGCAATAGTCGGCAGGGCAATGCGCGGTAAACGGGAAGGTTCCTGAATATTCAGTTGCTGCACAGGTTGATGCATCAAAACAGCTAATGCCGTTCTGGTTTCCACTTTTTGCTGTTCAATCTGGCTTAATGTCGCTCTTTGGCTTTGCACTGACTGTTCAGCAGAAGTTAAGTCCAGACCCGAAACTGCTCCGGCACGGTACTGTGTGCGTACCAGTTCATAAATCTTTTGCGTACTGCTGAGGTTTTGCTGTGCAACAGCCAAACGTTCATTCAGATAACCCAACTGCCAATATAAATTTGCTGTAGTGCCGATGAGACTTTGAGCAGTGGCTTGTAAATCTTGTTCAGAGGCTAGTGCTTCCCAGCGTGCCGCGTCAGTCTGATTGGCTAACTTGCCAAACAAATCGAGTTCATAACTTAAACCTGGATATTTTAATGAAATACCAGATGAAGAATTATTACCATCATTTAACTCAAACTTATGGCCTGTAGATATACTTGCATCACTTATACGAATACCTTGTTGACTTTGAATCTGAGCTGCTTGTAAACGTGCTTGCTGCAAGTTAATACCAGCAACTGCCAGATCGGTATTGCTGGCTAAAACTTGACTGACCAATTGATTTAGCTGCGCGTCGCCAAACAAGGTCCACCATTGGTCTGCATAGACATCGGCATGCACTTGCTGACTTATGGCTTTGCTGTTCTGGAAGTTGTTAGGAATATTCACGGCAGGTTGCTCATACGGGGTTTTCACCACCGCAGCACAACCAAACAGTGATCCAGTTAAAATAAGGGCAGTGGCAAGTTTGGTAAAATTCATTTGCATTCTAAGTATCCTTATTCGCGAGAAAGTGCATCAACAGGATTGAGCTGTGCTGCATTACGGGCAGGGATAAAGCCAAACACAATACCAATCATACTTGAGCAGACAAATGCAGCAACGATAGATGTCGTTGAGTAGGCCATTTGGAATGTTCCCCCGGCAAAATGACTAATCAATTGTCCAATACCTAAAGATAATAAAACCCCAAGCACACCGCCTAAGATACACACCAACACCGCCTCAATCAGGAACTGCTGTAAAATGTCACTTTGACGGGCACCCACGGCCATACGTACACCAATTTCTTGAGTACGCTCCGTCACAGAAACCAACATAATGTTCATGACCCCAATACCACCGACGATCAATGAAATTACCGCAATCGCAGACACCAATAAGGTCATCGTTTGCGTAGTTTGTTGAATGGTTTCACGGATACTATCGGAGTTCTGTGTAAAGACATCTTGCGCGCCATGACGTTGCACCAATAAGTTCAATATGGCGTTTTCAGCAGCAGCACTTGGGTATTCATCTTTCACTCGGACAATAATGCTGCGCACATTCGACTGACCTAGCATACGACTCATGACCGTTGAATAAGGCAAATACACATTCAGGCTATCTGAGTTGCCCATCATGCTTTTTTGTTCTTCGATCACGCCAATGATACGGCTTGGTACACTGCCTAATAAAATCACTTGACCCACAGGGTTGGTGCCATCGGCAAAGAAGGTATTTTTAGTATTACTATCAATCACCACATCTTGCGCTTGCTCATTCACACTTTCTTTATCAAAAGGCTGACCAGAAGCGAAGTTCATTCCTTTGACATAGAAGAAATCTTCACTCACGCCATTCACTGTGGTCGACGCTTCTGTATCTTTAAAACGTGCTGTGACAGATGAATTGACTGAAGGACTAACGCCATCGACATAAGGCTGCTCAGCAAGGGCTGTCGCATCGGCTGGAACCAATGTTTTTACTTGGGAGGATCTGGAATTATCACCAAAGCCTCGACCTTGATACACCGTGATGGTATTGGTACCTAAACTGCTGATATTTTCTAAAATTTGCTTTTGTGAACCATTCCCAAGAGCCACAACAGAAACCACAGAAGCGATACCAATAATGATCCCGAGCATGGTTAAAAATGTTCGCATACGGTGAGCATTCATGGCTAAAATCGCCATACGGAAGGCTTCACCTAAACGGTCAACGGCAGAGCGCCAGCTTGAGGTTTTTTTCTGTGTGTTTGGAACGAGTTGTTGTTTTTCTAAAGGTTCATCATCTGTTTCAGGTACATTGGGCTGATCTGAGATGATATTACCGTCAGAAATTTCAATAATTCGCGTCGCATTTTTCGCAACATTATGATCGTGAGTGACCAATATAATAGTATGACCTTTGGCATTGAGTTCGCGCAAAATCCGCATCACTTCAATACCACTATTCTTATCTAGTGCACCGGTCGGTTCATCGGCAAGAATAACGTCGCCACCATTCATGAGGGCACGCGCAATCGACACACGTTGTTGCTGACCACCCGAGAGTTGGCTCGGACGGTTTTGGGTTTTTTCACCCAGTCGAAGATCGGTTAGTAGTTGCTTGGCACGTGCATTGCGTTCGGTTGCATCTGCACCGGCATAGATTGCGGGAACTTCAACGTTACCAGCAGCATTCAAATCACCGAGTAAGTGATAGCGCTGGAAAATAAAGCCAAAATATTCACGGCGTAACTGTGCCAGTTCATCAGGTTCAAGCTCACGCGTTTCGCGCCCTTTGACTTTGTAGCTGCCATTTGTGGGTTTATCTAGGCAACCTAAAATGTTCATTAGGGTTGATTTACCAGAACCGGACTGACCGACAATAGCCACTAATTCACCAGGGTAAATCTCAAGATTCACCCCTTTTAGAATCTGGACGGTGTTTTCTCCGGCAGGGAATTCACGCGTCAGATTCTTGACCTCGAGTAGAGGTGTTTGATGTTGACTCATGATTACATTCTCATTGGGCCGCCAGCACCACCACGGTTGCTGCGTTTAGCTGAATCATTTGAAGTATCAGAACCGTCGGCAATCACGACTTTGTCACCCTGTTTTAAACCACGGATCACTTGTGCGGTCACACGGTTATTTAAACCAAGTAATACCGGTTGTGGTTGCGCAGAACCATCCGCTTGCAATACACGCACCATCGCAACGCTCGCTTTACCTTGTTTGACCAATGTTTTTTCAGCTTCAGTCAGTTCTAAACGTTTAGGACGGTTTGGATTGTCTTTACTTTGTTTTGAAGCTTCATTGGTATTTTTCGGAGCAGCGTCACCTTCAGTATTTGTGCTGTTACGGTTACGCTGCGGACGGTTTGAAGTTTGTACTGCAGCAGCAGGCACAGTGAGAACATTCTTCGCTTCATCTAAAATAATATAAACTTGAGCAGTCATATCGATACGCAATTTGCCGTCTTCATTTGGGACATCAAATAAAGCATTGTAGTAAACCGCAGTACTTGAAGACGAAGAGGTGTTGTTGTTACTTTCGGTGTTAATTGAGTTTGGCGCAGGTTCAACTTGGCGCAGGGTAGCATAGTGTTTTGTTTCACTGTCGCCCAAGGTTGTAAAATAAACGTTTTGACCTTCTTGGACTTTCATCACATCGGCTTCAGAAATTTCAGCTTTAATGGTCATGGTGTCGAGTTTTGCCAATTTCACAATGGTTGGCGCACTTTGGTTGGCATTTACGGTTTGACCTTCTTCAGTCACAATCGCCACGATGGTTCCATCCATAGGTGCAACAATTTGTGTATAGCCTAAGTCTTCTTTTGCAGTCGCTAAAGTTAAACGTGATTGTTCGATTTGTGCATTAATGGCTGCAATATCAGCTTGCGCAGTTTTATAACTTGCTAGCGCAGATTCAAGTTCTGCACGACTAGTCGCGTCTTGAGCGTACATTGCTTGTTGACGATTATATTCAGCTTGGACTTTTGCAAGATTTGCTTGTTTAACTGCCAATTGCGCTTGTTGGTTTTTGATGCTGGCTTCTGCAGTTTTTAAATCATTTTCCTGACGTACCGAGTCAATACGGGCAATCAGCTGACCTTGTTTCACTTCATCACCGAGTTGCACATACATCTTTTTCACCTGACCAGAAACCTGTGCACCAACACTCACCATTTTGGTTGCTTCAAGTACACCTGTTGCAAGTACAGAGTTTTCAATGTCACCACGACTCACTTCAGCAGTAATATATTGCGGCTGAGTTTCTTTAGGTTTTAGGAAATGCCATGCAGTGACAGCGATTGCCAAAGCAACGATGATGGCTACGATCAATTTTGCTGGTTTTATTTTTGGCATGGTTGGCAGTTAAAAGTTTAGAAAGATGATTGAATTATAAGATTTAAATACGGATAAATTGTGAACTTTTTGAACAAATAGAAATGATAATTATACTTTTATGCTGAAATGCAGGTTATTACAGCCTTTTCATTAGACTAGAAGAGTCTGCGCCCACACAAGCTGGCAATGGCTTGTTGTACTAAGTGCTCAGGATTTTCATGACCTAAACCTTTAATTGACGCGTCTAAACGAAGTAATAGAGCAGGCCAAGTCAGAAATTCATTGGCATTCAAGCGGCGTAGCGCTTGTTGATATAATCCAATTTTCGTTTTCCAAATACCCAGCTGTAAAGCATTTTGTGGTTGCTCAAACAGTTGCATCAGCAAGCGCATTTCCTTGCTGATACTCCATAAAATGAGTGACATTGGCTCACCAGAGGCAATCAAATATTGAAAAATTTTAATTGATTGAGCCAAATTGCCTTGCAGCATGGCATCATTTAAATCGTAAGTGGTGTAGCGTGACTGATCTTGTAAGCAAGCATACAAATGATCAATTTGTATGATGTCTGCTTCAGGATAGGTATCCGCAACTCGCATCAAACTATTCTTGGCTGCAAGTAAGTTATGTTCATGATGCTGTTCTAACCATTGCCATGCATCATTGGCGAGTTGAATGCCGAGTTTTTGTGCTTCAACGGCCAAAATTTGTTGACGGTCTTTGGGATAATTGGCAGTCAGTGCAACATTGACACCATTGGCATCGATGGTTTGAAAAAAGCTGGTTTTTAAGCTGCTGCTATCCTGCTTAGGCATAACAATGAGTAGTAAATTACTTTCGTTATGTTGCAAATAGCTTTTTAATAATTTTAACGCACTGGCATCGGGTTTAATGTTGCCATGCGCCTCAATGGCTAATTGATTAGAAAATAATGACAGGCTATTGAGCGCATTAAAGACATTTTTCCAATCGGAAGCTGAACTGATGTCATAACGTTGACGTTCAACTTCTCGACGATTCCAGCTCTTACGAAATGCATCCAGTAAATTTTGTTCGAGTAAGGGTTCTTGACCATGCAACACCCAGGCACCTTGAGCGTCATCAACACGTTTTAATGCCTGAAGGTAGTCAAGTTTCATGGACGGTTTTACTCAGCTTTGCTAGGTGCAGTTAATGGATTGGCTTTTGGTAGGCGGTTTGAAGAAATCTGACGCACAATCTGTTGTGCAATATCATCAATAATCACTTGTTTTAGATATTTTTCTTCTTGGTCATCGGTATTCACCGTTGCTACGTCATATTGGTAACTGCGTGTTGCCATTAATGTACGAGGTTCAGTGACTGGATTACCTTGTGCATCTTCAATACGGAACGTAACGTTTAGACGCAGTAAGGTTTCTACCAACTTACCATTTAACTCTAAACGACGAGGGGTGTAATCGAGTACGTGGAGGACATAGGCATCAGGATTATTGCTTAGTTGTACGCCGGCAGAACCTAAATAGATAGCCAATTTTTCATGGAGGTCATCGGTCTCTTCAGGCAGGACGAGACGCATTTTAGAATAGGCAACTGGTACAGAAGCAGGATTGGCACCTTTTAAGTGAAATCCACAACCGACCATGCCTGCGCTTAGGCCCAAAGTTAATACAATTGCAGCAACACGTTGAACCAAATGCATGTGGTGTCCTCTGTTTCCCGAAAGGGATAATTTTTGAAATCCTGTGTGGATTGTAAAGTCAAAGCCCGTTGACTGGCAACGGGCTTTGTTTGGGAATTGTGAATTCCTTCATAAAGTTCCTTCTCCCTCTGGGAGAAGGCTAGGATGAGGGTGATTTTTTCAACTTACCTCTCCCTAACCCTCACTTGCAGAATTGTTTAAAGCAGTGCTTAAACAATTCTTCAGGAGAGGGAACATAAGGATCTTAAACCACCAAGTTCACTAACTTACCTGGTACAACAATTTCTTTCTTGGTTGGACCGGTCAAGAATTGCTGAACTTCTGGAAGTGCTTTTGCTTGAGCAAGAATATCTTCTTTCGCCGCATCTACAGAAACTTCTAATTTGCCACGAAGTTTACCATTTACTTGAACTACGATGGTTTGTGTATTGCGAGTTAATGCAGATTCATCCACTTGTGGGAATTGTGCTGATGTTAATTCGATACCAAACTCAGCCAATAATGTTTGGCTCAAGTGCGGTGCAAATGGTGCAAGTAAAGTTAAAAGTGCGGTAATAGATTCACGTGCAACAGCGGCATCGTTATCATCTTTTACTTCAAACTTATTGTTTGCGTTTAGAAGTTCCATCATCGCTGCAATCGCAGTATTAAATGCATGACGACGTGAAATGTCATCACCCACTTTTTGGATGGTTTCATGTGTTTTACGACGTAGGTCTTGTGCAGCAGTTGAAAGCGCAGCTTTATCAATCGCAGTTGCTTGCTTACCTTGTTCAAGGAAGCCAGTCGTTAAACGCCATACACGTTTCAAGAAGCGGTTTGCGCCTTCAACACCGGCATCAGACCATTCAAGTGATTGATCTGGTGGCGCAGCAAACATCATGAATACACGAGCAGTATCTGCGCCGTATTGGTCAATAATCGCTTGTGGGTCGATACCGTTGTTTTTCGACTTCGACATTTTCTCTTGACCACCAACAATAACGTCTTGACCATCTTCTTTATATTTAGCAGAAGTGATACGACCTTTTTCGTCTTTTTCTAACTCGATGTCCGCAGGGTTGAACCAAGTCTTTTTACCTGAATCTGCTTCACGGTAGTAAGTATCAGCAAGCACCATACCTTGAGTTAACAGATTAGTGAATGGTTCGTTGCCTTGAACTACGCCTTCATCACGCATGAGTTTGTGGAAGAAGCGCGCATAGAGTAAGTGCAGAATCGCGTGTTCAACACCACCGATGTATTGGTTCACAGGAAGCCAAGTTTGGCCTGCTTCAGGTTTCACCATACCGCCAGTGAAGTCTGGAGATGCATAACGTGCATAGTACCAAGAAGATTCTACGAATGTATCGAGCGTATCTGTTTCACGACGCGCATCGCCACCACAGCATGGGCAAGTGGTTTCATAGAATTCAGGTATCTTGTTCAATGGGTTACCTGAACCATCAGGTACAACGTCAGTTGGAAGCACAACAGGAAGCTGCTCTTCAGGTACTGGCACTTGACCACATGTATTACAGTTAATCATTGGAATTGGACAACCCCAATAACGCTGACGAGATACACCCCAGTCACGTAAACGGAATTGAACTTTAGAATTCGCAAGCTCTGCTGGTTCTAATTTCGCAAGGAATGCATCGTATGCGCCTTGGAAGTCTAAACCGTCAAATTCGCCTGAATTAACCAATTTGCCTTCTTTCGAGCCGTACCATTCTTGCCATTGAGTTGCGTCAAAGTCTGCATCATCAGCGCCTTTGGCATCAATCACTTGCTTGATGGTTAAGCCGTATTTGTTGGCAAATTCAAAGTCACGTTCATCGTGTGAAGGCACTGCCATCACTGCGCCTGAACCGTAAGACATTAATACGTAGTTTGCGATCCAAACCGGAACTTCTTCGCCAGTGACAGGGTGCTTCACAGAAAGACCTGTTGCCATGCCTTTCTTCTCAGCAGTTGCTAGATCTGCTTCTGCAACTGAACCCATACGGCATTCTTCGATAAATGCTGCAAGATCCGGGTTGTTTTCAGCTGCTTTAAGTGCCATTGGGTGCTCTGCTGCAACGGCAACATAGGTCACGCCCATTAAGGTATCAGCACGAGTCGTAAATACCGTTAAACCATCTGCATAAATTTCTGGATTCGCTGATGGGAAGGTAATGTCCATCCCTTGTGAGCGACCAATCCAGTTACGTTGCATGGTCAACACTTGTTGTGGCCAACCGTCTTTTAGCGTGTCTAAATCGTCAAGTAATTCTTGCGCATAGTCAGTGATGCGGAAGTAGTACATTGGAATATCACGTTTTTCCACCAACGCACCTGAACGCCAACCGCGTCCATTTTCAACTTGTTCATTTGCAAGAACAGTTTGGTCGACTGGATCCCAGTTTACTGTTGAAAGTTTACGGTAGATCAGACCTTTTTTATAAAGTTGAACAAATAACCACTGTTCCCAACGGTAGTATTCTGGTGTACAGGTCGCAAATTCACGATCCCAATCCACAGAAAGACCTAACTTTTTAAGCTGATTACGCATGTAATCGATATTTTCAAAAGTCCATTTTGCTGGTGCAACTTGATGCGCAATTGCAGCATTTTCAGCAGGAAGACCGAAAGCATCCCAACCCATAGGTTGAAGTACAGTTTCACCTTGCAGGCGATGGAAACGGCTAATTACGTCACCAATGGTGTAGTTACGCACATGACCCATATGGAGTTTGCCACTTGGGTAAGGGAACATCGAAAGGATATAACGACGTGGGCCTTCTACTTGGTCGGCAACTTTAAAGGCTTTGCGAGTTTCCCAGTCCTGTTGGACGCTTGGTTCAATCGCACTGGCTTGATATTCAGGGTCAATGTGAGTAGTCATAAACGTAAATTAGAAATAACGGTTAAAAAGTTTGTGCTACAGCATAGCGCAAAAAGCACTTAGAGTGAATTTTGCAATGCGTTCGCAAGATAAATAATCGAATTTAAACTGCAGTGTTTTGATCAATCTTATTGAGGTGCGGCAGAAACTGCTTGACCTTGGCGAAGGGCGTCATTGGCTTCTCGTTGTTGGTCTTGTTGTTGCTGTTCTTGTTTCTCTGCTTCACGTGAAACATTTTCATTATTTTGGGTTGGATTGGCTTGAGTAGATTGGCTTGCACCATAAGTATTTACTTTACCTTTACGCTGAGCATTCTTAGGTGGCGGTGTAGTGGTGTAATGTGTTGAACCTTTCGAATCCACCCATTTGTAATATTCTTTGGCTGAGACCTGTGTAGTTGTTAAACCTAAGCACAATGATGAACATAATAGCGCAATAGGTGTGAATGCAATTTTCATAACATTTCTTTCCGTGATTTTGAATGCGATGTAGGCGAATATTTCTAAATTTTGCGCTAATTTAAATCTGGAATCTATGCCTTTTTAAGGTGGAATAGATAAGTGGGCGAACAGGGCGATGTAATCGCAGTTTGGGGAAGTCGTTATGGTTTTATTTTGAGCAATTTTGTGACCTAAGCATTAAAAAATCAGTAGTGCTAAGAGGAGTAATAACTGAATAAGTGCAGAAGAATGGAAATAATTCATTTAAATTATTTATTAGATTTATAAAAGTTTTTAATATTTATTTGGATAAATTGTTATGAATGAAGCAACTGATAAGAATAACTGCAACAGGTTGTTGAATAAAAAACAGTCGGTCTGTAATTAATCAGAAAAAAGCCAATCTTTAAACTTGACTTTAATGGTCGAAACCACAAAAATGCTGTCTTTAGTTTTATATGCCTTAGATCGATCACCCTTCGAATGAGTGCATTTTAGCAATGGACATCTTCTCTAGCCGAGACGTTGAACAAAGCCAACAAAATATGTTTATCCCAACATGTTTTAGACCCCATATTGCTCAAACAGCAAGCAGGTCAGATTTTTTTCTTATTGCTATGAAAACTATGAAATTTGTGTGCTATAACAGAGCACACAGTTAATGAATTAACCACGACAAATGCCCTCCATTTGTGCGTGAAAAAAGATTAGGGTGAATCACGTTGGAACTTTTATCTGGTGGTGAAATGCTTGTTCGCGCTTTAGCGGACGAAGGCGTTGAACATGTTTTTGGATACCCAGGCGGCGCAGTACTCCATATTTATGACGCGCTATTTCAACAAGACAAAATAAATCATTACCTCGTACGTCATGAACAAGCAGCCGGCCATATGGCTGATGCGTACTCACGTGTAACGGGTAAAACAGGTGTGGTTCTTGTCACATCTGGTCCAGGCGCAACAAATACCGTAACGCCAATTGCTACTGCTTACATGGACTCAATCCCAATGGTGATTTTGTCTGGTCAGGTTGCAAGTCATTTAATCGGTGAGGATGCGTTCCAAGAAACGGATATGGTTGGTATTTCGCGTCCAATCGTTAAGCACAGCTTCCAAGTGCGTCACGCAAGTGAAATTCCTGCAATCATCAAAAAAGCATTTTATATTGCATCATCAGGCCGCCCAGGTCCTGTAGTTGTCGACATTCCTAAGGATGCGACCAACCCTGCAGAAAAATTTGCATACGAATATCCTGAAAAAGTGAAGATGCGTTCGTATCAACCACCACACCGTGGTCACTCAGGTCAAATTCGTAAAGCAATTGATGAATTAATTCATGCGAAACGCCCGATTATTTATTCAGGCGGTGGTGTTGTTCAAGGTAATGCGTCAGCGCAATTGACTGAGCTTGCACATTTATTGGGCTACCCAGTAACTAGCACATTGATGGGTCTTGGTGCTTATCCAGGTAACGATGAACAGTTCATCGGTATGTTGGGTATGCATGGTACATACGAAGCAAACATGACTATGCACAATGCAGATGTAATTCTGTGTGTAGGTGCGCGTTTTGATGACCGTGTAACCAATAATCCTGCGAAATTCTGTCCAAATGCTAAAGTCATTCATATTGATATTGACCCAGCGACAATTTCAAAAACGATTATGGCGCACATTCCAATTGTAGGTGCAGTAGAACCTGTATTGACAGAAATGTTGTCACAATTGAAACAGTTGAATGTGTCTAAGCCAAATCCAGAAGATATTTCAGCTTGGTGGAAACAAATCAATGAATGGCGTCAAGTTCATGGTTTGAACTATGACAAGCCAACTGATGGTTCAATGAAACCGCAACAAGTGGTTGAAGCATTAGACAAGATTACTAATAGCCAAGCGATTATTACTTCTGACGTTGGTCAACACCAAATGTTTGGTGCGCTTTACTATAAATACACACGTCCACGCCAATGGATTAACTCCGGTGGCTTGGGTACGATGGGTGTTGGTTTGCCATACGCAATGGCGGCGAAACTTGCATTCCCTGAGCAAGACGTTGTGTGTATTACTGGTGAAGCATCTATTCAGATGTGTATCCAAGAGCTTTCTACATGTAAGCAATATGGCTTAAATGTAAAAATTCTATGCTTGAATAACCGTGCTTTAGGTATGGTTAAGCAATGGCAAGACATGAACTATGAAGGTCGTCACTCAAGCTCTTATGTTGAGTCACTTCCTGACTTCCCTAAATTAATGGAAGCGTATGGTCATGTAGGTATCGAAATTAACCATGCAGATGAGCTTGAGTCTAAACTTGCTGAAGCGATGGCGATTAATGATAAATGTGTATTCATTAACGTAATGGTTGACCGCACTGAGCATGTATATCCAATGTTGATTGCAGGTCAATCAATGAAAGATATGTGGTTACACAAAGGGGAGCGCACACAATGAGACATATTATCTCTGTACTCGTAGAAAACGAAGCTGGTGCGCTTTCACGTTTAGTGGGCCTGTTCTCTCAACGTGGTTATAACATCGAAACTTTAAACGTTGCACCAACTGAAGATCCAACGCTTTCTCGTTTGACATTGACCACTTATGGTGATGATCACAAGATTGAGCAAATCACCAAGCAACTGAACAAACTTGTTGAAGTTGTGAAAGTTGTTGATTTGTCTGAAGGTGCACACATTGAGCGTGAATTGATGTTGATTAAAGTGAAAGCTTTAGGTGCAGCACGCGCTGAAATTAAACGTACTGCCGACATTTTCCGTGCACAAGTGGTAGATGTAACGCCAACCACGTATACCATTCAAATTGCAGGTACAACTGAAAAGATTGATGGTTTTATTGATGCCTTGGCTGAGAACACAATTTTAGAAGTTGTCCGTTCTGGTGTATCTGGTATCGCACGTGGCGAAAAAGTTTTAACGATCTAATTTTTTAAATAAATTCATCCTCACTCGGAAGGGTGAGGGCTTAACGAAGTGAACAAACAACAAAATCACAGCGTTAAGTCACAGGAAACAAATGCATTTTAGCGGAGACAGCAATGCAAATTTTTTACGATAAAGACACCGACTTATCTATCATCCAAGGCAAAAAAGTAGCAATCATTGGTTACGGTTCTCAAGGTCACGCGCATGCGCTTAACCTTAAAGATTCTGGCGTTGACGTAACTGTTGGTCTACGTGCGAACTCTACTTCTTGGAAAAAAGCTGAAAATTCAGGTCTTAAAGTTGCTGAAGTTCCTGCTGCTGTAGCACAAGCTGACGTAGTGATGATTTTGACTCCAGATGAGTTCCAATCACAACTTTATCGCGACGTAATTGAGCCAAACATCAAGCAAGGCGCGACTTTAGCATTTGCTCACGGTTTCTCTATTCTTTATAACCAAGTTGTTCCACGTGCTGACTTGGACGTAATCATGGTTGCACCTAAAGCACCTGGTCACACAGTACGTTCTGAATACCAACGTGGTTCAGGTGTTCCAGATCTAATCGCTGTACACCAAGATGCTTCTGGTAATGCACGTAACGTAGCGCTTTCTTACGCTTCAGGTGTAGGCGGTGGTCGTACTGGTATCATCGAAACTTCATTCCGTGAAGAAACTGAAACTGACCTTTTTGGTGAGCAAGCAGTTCTTTGTGGTGGTGCTGTTGAACTTGTTAAAATGGGCTTCGAAACTTTGGTTGAAGCTGGTTATGCTCCAGAAATGGCGTACTTCGAATGTCTACACGAGCTTAAATTGATCGTTGACTTAATGTTCGAAGGCGGTATTGCGGACATGAACTACTCTGTATCTAACAACGCTGAATACGGCGAATATGTAACTGGTACTGAAGTAATTAACGAACAATCTCGTGAAGCGATGCGTAATGCGCTTAAACGTATTCAATCTGGTGAATACGCGAAGATGTTCATCCAAGAAGGTGCGTTGAACTATCCTTCTATGACTGCTCGTCGTCGTCAAAACGCGGCGCATGGTATTGAAGTAACTGGTAACAAGTTACGTGCGATGATGCCTTGGATTCAAGCAAACAAAATCGTTGATAAAGAGAAAAACTAATTTCTCGAATCAGTTGATTTGAATGCGGAAACCCACTCTTTTTGAGTGGGTTTTTTATATTGGAAACTTCATGCCTTAAAAATGGAAAAGTAGTGCGTACTTTGTGTTTCATTCAAGGCTGTACTTTTCCTCCTCTTACTTCTTAAAAAAACAGTGTTTTATACATATTGGATTGAATTAAATAAAAGCTTTGAGTAAGTGAACACTATTTTCTTGACCAAGTTGTATTAATGCAAAATTCACATATCTTAAGTAAGTTTTTTATCATTGAATGTGGAGCTAAGTTTATTTAGAGAATGATTGATGGTGAGTAAAAACATATAAGCTAGAAATACGTGAACTTTGAATGAAAAGTAATTCTGTAATTTATTTTTGTTTCAAATCTCCTATATTTGTGTCATGTGTGTGGAATTTGGATTGTGATAGAGTTGACATAATTGATGCTACTCGTGTGGTGACTTCCGTGAGAACAATAAAATCCATCCTATTCTTATCTATATTTATCTCACTCCCTAGTTTTGCTGAAACGACACCAAATTCAACAGAAAATTTAGTCACTTTAAAAGATGTTCGAATCTCAATGCAGCGAATGCTGAAGTCAACTGATGGGGCGTACTTTTTAGATTTATATGCAGGGATTTGGAATCCTCATGGAACCTTGAGTAATTTGCAAGAGCAAACAAGGACTATGTTTAAAGGCAGTCAAAAAGGCGATTTAATCTCACTACAGTCCACCGATCAAGCTGAAGCCAATCCCTACACTTTAACGGGGAATTTGAATGCTAATTCGGGGCAATTTAAAGCTGAACTTAGTGATTTAAAAAATCCAAATACAAAGAGAGCGGTCACCTTTGAACCTGCATTTAAAGCAGTAGATAAGCCATTATTGGTTTTTAAATTCTACGGTTTGGAGGGTGCAGATCAGCCTTACGGTCGAACGCTAAAACGTGTAGATGTTATAAATAAAAATAATGGGCAAGTGATTCAAAAGCTAGAAGGATTTAATGCCTTTGGAAATAGTATTGGTTTTCTTGATATGAATTTCGATGGCTTTTACGATGTTGTACTGTCTGATACTTCAGAAGCCCGTAAAATTGAAGATAAACGCTTTATATACTGGATGTACAACCCGCAACTCAAAGCATTTCAACGCTCACCACAACTGGAAAAAATCGTAGGTTTTCCAACGTTGAAAGGAGAAAGTCAAAAAATTGATTTTGGTGTAGGTGGTCAGTATCGTGTTGATCAAGGATTGTTATATCCCTTAAATGATGAATAACATAAATCCAAATAAAAGCCCTTTGTGAATGCATGGGGCTTTTTTATGCTGTGAATGTAGAAAGTAGTTAAACATGAAATGATGAATTAAGTGAGAGATGTTGAAGCAGATTTATTGATTAAATAAATTAAGAGTTATCGATAAAAAAACAGTAATAGTGGAGTAATATTTATGAACCAATGAACATGATTTTTACATTATTAAAATCTTTCACAAGTTTAAAAAAATATAAAGATTAGGGTTAAGTGTGCTTTTTATGTAATTTGGATGTCATTAAGGTTAATTAAAAAGTGAAATTGTGACAATAAATGTAATATTTGGTGATCGAGTGTTTATAAAAAATTAAGAAAAGACATACCTGAAATAGGGGATTCAGGATTTGAATTTTGAGATGGATTTGCATTCTTAATCGGTATACTTAAAAAATATATGTGAATATTCATTTAATTAAATTTTAATTAAAGCTGATTTTGAGTTATTTTGCGATTAATTTGTTGAATGTGTAACATATTGTAAACTTATTTTTTTGTTAAATACGATTAAAAACAGTTACTTAGATTATCCCAAAAAATAGGGAGAACGAAAAAATACCAAAAAATTGGGAGTTGGTTAACAGTTTTGAATTTTTTGTAGATTTTTTTAAATCATTAATAAAAACAATACTTTTTTTATAACGATGCAGGAAATTTTCAGAAACTAATAAATTCACGTGATTTTTCACTAATAGGTTTTTTTTATTTTGAGATGCATAAGAATGGATTTACTCAAGTGGAGTTGATGTTTCAAGCACACCGAGTGGAATGGAACTCTAAGTTAGGGTATTAAAAATTATAAATTTTCTTTGAAAAAAGAATGCGGAGAAATGGTATGTCTACATCTAAAATTTTAACTGCAGTTATCACTGCAGCAGCATTAGCACTTCCTGCAACAGCTGCATTTGCAGGTAAACCAAAAGAATCTAAACAATGTGGCGGTGCACCGTGTGAAGGTGAAATCGATATTGAATTGGAAATCTTAAAAGCGTGTGAGTTATTGGTAGGTAAAGACATTAAATTGGCTGAAACTAGCTACACAGGCTCAAGTTCTTTCCAAGTAACAACGAATACGCCATACACACTAAATTTATCTACACTAAATGCTGGTACAAGTGCAGATACTTTTGTTAAACATGCAACCACTACTGATAAAGTATTTACAAAAATCACGACCTCAAAAGGTGGTGTGAATTATCCAATTGGTTCATCACCTGTAACAGGTATGTCTGTAGATAACTTTGCAGTGACAGTTGCGCCTAAAACAGCTGTTTCAGCTACTCAACGTGCTGGTATTTACAAAGATACTTTATTCATTAAAGTAGCGTACTAATCGTTTTCTAAGAAGTTGATTCTACATGTGAGGGTCAACTTCTTTTGTTTTTATATATAAAAAAATTAATAAGATTCAAGGGGGATGTATGAAATTTTTAATCAAGGCGCTTTCTTTTAGTCTTATTGTAGGTCTTCTGAATACTGCAGCATTTGCAGGTATTTCAATTAGTCCTGTGCAACTTTATTTAACGGATAAGTCTAAGCAAAGAAGTGCAACGTTTACCCTAGAGTCTAAAGGAGATGATGAGTCTCCACGCGTTTTTGAAGCTCAAGCAGTCAAATGGACACAAAGCCCGACAGGTGAAGATATTTACTCTCCGGTATCTAATATTATTATTAATCCTAAAAACTTTATTTTAAAGCCGAATTCAAAACAAATGGTTCGTGTAGGCTTTACACAATCTGTTGAAAGCATGAATTTAGCGCAAGAAGAAGCATGGCGAATCATTTATACAGAATTGCCACAAGTCACCAATGATGATTCAAAAATTGCACTTTTACTCAGCATAAATGTGCCTTTTTTTGTGGGTAAACAAGAACCTGCGTATTTAAAATTTATTTCTACTAAACAAAATGGCCGTACCGTTATTAATGTTGAAAATTTAGCAAAATCACATATTCAAATCCAAAAACTATACGTGATGGATAAAAATAAAAATGTGGTGGCTGAGTCTTCAGATATGAAATATCTCTTGGCACACGGTAAAAATCGTTACGATATTGGAAATGTCACGCTCAATGGTGCAAGCAATTACAAAGTGGTTGTAGAAACTGACAAAGGCGACACCCCTTTGGAGTTTAATTTAGTTGAGTAGTGGCTATGAAAAAAATTACATTGCTTTTGTATTGTATTTTATGTGCCAGTTCTGCTCATGCAGAAGCCGTTGATATGCCGGATGATTTATTTCCAACAAGCATTTGGATTAATGGGGTAGATCGTAGAAGCGAAGTACTGTTGTTCGTTGAAAATAAAATATTTTATGTTGAATGTAGCGATTAAGAAAAACTTCAAATCAAAATGGAAGGGATTAAACGCCATCCCATTAAAAACGCATTTTGTCTCGTTTCAGATCAGGATATGCAAGCCGAATTTGATACAGGCTTACAGGCATTGAAATTAAATTTACCTTCCAAATATTTCTATGGTGTCGAAGCAGATGGGTTAATCACCCAGCCAATGAAAGCAAATTTTGGTGCCTTCTTAAACTATGAAATGCATTACGATAAAACAAGCGAAAATCGTAATTTCGGTACTTTGCCAGAATTGGGCATTTTTAAAGATAATTGGATTTTAAGAAATAATGCCGTTTATCGTAATAATAAAGGGCATGATTATGAAGAAGAAAATTTTGTTCGTTTAAACAGTAGCTTTGAACTCGATTTTGCCAAAAGTGCTACAAAACTGATTATTGGTGATACCACTTCTGCTTATAGTGCGCTGATCCATGGTGTGCGATTTGGTGGTTTAAGTTTTGGTACAGACTATACCTCACGTCCAGACTTTGTCTATTGGAACATTCCAAGTTTAAAAGGAAGTGCAGTACTGCCTTCGACTGTCGATTTGTATATTGACGGGGTGAATATCTATCAAAAAAAGATTTCACCAGGGGATTACAACTTACAGACTGGGGCAAACATTGAAAGCGCAGGAACAGCGCAAATGGTTGTGCAAGATGTGTTGGGCAATACGACGGTAAGAAGCTTTCCAGTTTTGATTAGCAGTAAATTATTGAAAGAAGGTCTGAACGATTACAACGTTTCTCTTGGAAAATTGCGTTATCGCTATGATGAAGTAAACAGTGATTATCGTGAATTTTTTAGTTCAGCCTATCTGCGTCGTGGTGTGACTAGTCGTACAACATTAGGTGCAAGTGCAACCTATAGTGATGAGATAAAAAATGCGGGCTTGCTTTGGACTCAGGCGGTGAATCGTTGGTTCGTGCTCGATAGTATTTTTTTAGGCAGCAAAACTGATGAGCAAGATGGTTATTCTGCGGGACTTTCGGTCAGTCGTAATTTTGGTAAATTTAATTTCGGTCTGAGTTCGCGTTATGCCACTAAAGATTATCGTGCTTTAGGGTATGAGGATGAGCATATCTTTCCTAAATTTGAAAACATGGCGTATGTCAGTTTCCCGAATTTTCCATTTTTTCAAAATTTAAATATTAACTATATCGAACAAACCCAATACGAAACGGATGATCCGCTACTTCGTAATGATGACCGTAAAATGCTTACCGTTGGTGTGAGTAAGGAAGTCACTTCAAATTTGATGTACACCGCAAACTATTTCCAAGAGTTTGGTGATTCTAAAGATTCGGGTGCCTTTCTTTCTGTGTCTTATAATTTTGGTGGCGGTAAACGTGTACAAGCGGATGTTGGAACCAATAAATCGGGTGGTATACGTTACATTCAAAATTCCTTTGGTGAGTATGGTGCAAACTATTCTATTGGTGCAGATTATCGAAATGATGAGGTTGCATTCAATACTTACGGTGGTTTGTCGACTGATGTCGGTGACCTCATGATGAGTTATATCAAGAGTGATAGTGATTATTCATTCCAGACTGGTTATCGCGGTGCATTGGTGTGGCTTGGCGGGCAGTATGCATTTACTAGTTTTGTAGATAATGCATTTGCACTTGTGAAAGTTGGTGAGCGTGAGGATATTGATGTCATGCGTTCTATGTCGCCAGTTGCGAAAACCAACAAAAATGGTTATGCCTTTGTTCACGATATTGTTCCTTATATTAATTACGATATTTCATTTGATGAAAATCAATTACCCATTGAAAGCAAAGTTCCAAATGCAGCACACCGGTTAGTCGCACTAAGGCAGCGTGGCTATACCATTAATTTCCCAATTTTCGATACGCAACAAGTTTTAGTCAAAATATTGGATGAACAGGGCAATACCTTTATTGCCGGCAGTGAGGTCTCAATTGATACGCCGGAAGCAGATATTTATCCAATTGGTACAGATGGCACAGTGATGTTATATGGCTTGGTTGACGGAACCTACAAATTGACTGTTAGAACCAGTGGTGGTCGCTCTTGTCAGACCACCCTTGTTGTTCCTAAAAAAGTAGAAAACCAAACGCCTGAACTCAAGACATTACTGTGTAAATAAGGAGATTTTAGGATGAAAAGTTTAATATTTGTTTCGACTGTATGTCTCAGTACGATGTCATTTGCTGCACCAAGTTACTGTGAATTAGGTCGTGTAAGTGAGTCACATATGCGTTTGGCTAACTATTATAATAGTCAGGCAGCGAGTAGCTTTAGTGTAAATTGCTCAAATAAATACCGTATACGTTTTAATAGTCGTAACTTGCAAGATTCATCAGGCAATAGTTTTGTGAATAACGGTATGGTGAAACTCAAAACACGTATGACTGTTTCAGGTGCAATGGAAAATATTTGGAATGTACCGACGGAACAAGGTGCTGGGCGCAATGATTATGTGGTTGCAGTCCGCCTTGTTGAGCGAGTGACATCGACAACGCCAGCAGGCAAGTATAAAGATACGGTATTTGTAAATATGGTGTTCTAAGGTCCAAAGATTTTATGAATGAAGGATTTGTACTAAGCATTATCATTAAATTGTCAAAAACCTCAGCTAAGCTTGAAAAAAATAAAAGCTTGGTGAGTTATGGTAAGTTCAGTAAAAAGCAGATTATTAAAACCAGATAATTTTTCTGAACCCTTTAAATTTTACTTTAAACCTAAGGCCAAACAAGATCGAGTAAATGACCTCGCGGTATTGGAACGTTCTTACCGATCAAAATTAAAAATCACCTTGGTCACTGAAACTTGGGCGCCTGAAATTAATGGAGTAGCCCATTCACTTTTACAGCTATGTAAAGGTTTGCAGGGATTAGGTCATCAAATTCAGTTGATACGTCCCGAGCAAAAAAATATATCTGATGAGTTTAAAGCGAATCAAGAATGCTTGGTTTGGGCAAAAAGTATTCCAAAATATGCAGATATGCAGTTTGGTATGCCGCAATATAAAAAAATACAAAAAGCGATAGCCTCTTTTCAGCCTGATATTGTGCATATCGTGACAGAAGGGCCGCTTGGATTAACGGCTCAATATGTAGCGCAAGCGCAAAAAATACCTGTCTCTAGCGGTTTTCATTCTGCGTTTCATGATTTTAGTCGATTCTTTGATTTGGCTTTTTTAATGAAGCCAGTACAGCACTATTTACGTTGGTTTCATAATAATACCCAGTTGACCTGCGTTCCGAGTCAAGATACGGCAAAAGCATTACGCTCACTCGGTTTTGATTGTCCCTTAGTCGTGGTGGGTCGTGGGGTGGATCACACGCGATTTTCTCCGCAACATTTGAGTACAGCATTAAGGCAACAATGGAAAGTTGATGAAGATACACATGTCATGCTTTATGTGGGTCGCTTGTCACCTGAAAAAGAAGTGGATGTGCTTATTAGTGCATATCGTTCCATGCAAGTTAAAAGTAATCAATTCACCCAATTGGTTATTGTGGGGGATGGCCCTGATCGTGAACGGTTGGAACAGTTAGCGATGGGATTAGATGTCATTTTTATGGGGAGTTTAAGCGGGCAAGCATTGTCAGAAGCTTACGCAAGTGCTGATGTATTTGTGTTTGCCAGTCAAGTGGAAACTTTTGGAAATGTGGTGCTTGAGGCAATGGCGAGTGGTTTACCAGTCGTTGCCTATAATGCTGCCTGTGCAAGCGTGCATGTGCGTTCAAATACAGGTTGGCTGAGTGAACTGGGACGCACAGATGATTTTATACGGCATATACAAGGCTTACCTAGTCGAAAAACCTTACAACAAATGGGAATGTGTGCCGCACAGGATGCTGCTAAAGTGGGTTGGCAGCATCCTGTACAACAATTTGAACAGGCGCTATATCACGTTGTTGAACAGACTTTAGTGGCTTAATGGTGATGATCATGTGAAAAAAGCCACTACTATAGAGCATTCATCAAAATGTCATGAAAGCATCATTTATATGTCAAATGAGTAGAGTAAATTCAAAGCTAAATAAAATCTGATGAAAATAACAAGAGACATCTAGCGTGACCTCAACACAGTCGAGAATGAGACTGTAAATAGGAGTAAAGCGATGAATTTAAAAAATGCAAAAACAAGAATGCTGTCCCTAGACTTAAAAGGTTGTTTGTATCTTAATCATTTCTCCCACCAACAAGCTGTAGCACAATTTTTTAAAATGATTAGCCGATTGGGCGATGGTCTGTTTTGGTATGTGATGTTATTTGCTGTTTGGTTGCTACAAGGTTTTGCCTATAGCCTACATATATTGTATGTGGTGCTGGGTGGTTCGATTGGTACCACATTATATAAGTTATTAAAAAAGAAAACGGTACGACCACGTCCATATCAAGTGCATCAAGTGATTCGACTAGGGGAGCGTCCACTTGACCATTTCAGTTTTCCTTCCGGTCATACATTACATGCGGTGATGGCAACGACGGTATTGGGTTATATCCAACCGCTTTTATTAATCTTGATGTTGCCATTTACATTGTTGGTGGCACTTTCTCGTATGATTTTGGGCTTACATTATCCGAGTGATGTCGCAGTCGGGGCAATTATCGGAGCGAGCGTGGGGAGTAGTATCATTGTATGTGCTCCATGGTTTGGCTTAATGTTGTAAAAGGCATTTCAGCACCTGTGTTAAATATGGTAATAAAAAATAAAAACTGTTTTTACGGCAGATTGCTGAAATTTGATAAAATGTCGCATCATTCTTTATACGATGTTAGGAAGACCCATGGGTTTACGCTGGACAGATACTATTGATATCGCAATTGAGTTATACGAAGCT
Organism: Acinetobacter sp. YH12227; assembly: GCF_013417785.1. Taxonomy (NCBI): domain Bacteria; kingdom Pseudomonadati; phylum Pseudomonadota; class Gammaproteobacteria; order Moraxellales; family Moraxellaceae; genus Acinetobacter; species Acinetobacter sp. YH12227. Next base: position 23,155 of record NZ_VPDH01000022.1, read on the forward strand.
CATCCTGATGTTGATCCACAATGGATTCGTTTTACAGACCTACATGCATGGGTTTGTGCCTTGCCTAACTTTAGCGATGACCCTGAAAAGTCGACTGAAGGACTGCTAGAAGGAATTCAGATGGCCTGGATTGACGAAGCAAGTTAATCCCTATATCGAAAAAAGCAATTTTTTTGCAACGCAAAAGCAGAAAATAGCGCATTATTCGGTATAATGCGGCAAAATTTTCACGTCAAATTGACTTAAGGAGCCAATCATGGCTATTGAACGTACTTTATCTATCGTAAAACCAGACGCAGTTGCTAAAAACAACATCGGTGAAATCTTCGCTCGTTTTGAAAAAGCTGGTCTTCAAATCGTTGCAACTAAAATGAAACATTTGACTCAAGCTGAAGCTGAAGGCTTCTACGCTGAGCACAAAGAACGTGGTTTCTTTGGTGACCTAGTTGCATTCATGACTTCTGGTCCAGTTGTTGTTTCAGTTCTTGAAGGCGAAAACGCTGTTCTTGCTCACCGTGAAATCCTTGGCGCAACTAACCCTAAAGAAGCTGCTCCTGGTACAATTCGTGCAGACTTCGCTGTAAGCATCGACGAAAACGCTGCTCACGGTTCTGACTCTGTAGCATCTGCTGATCGTGAAGTTAACTACTTCTTCGCTCAAACTGAGATCGCTCCACGTACTCGTTAATTCGAAGTATTCAAACCAGATAAGTGGTATACTGCTTGTCTGGTTTTTTTATTCCCTGAATAATCCTTCGCTCAAATACTGAGCATCTCCTTTTTATCTTTAGACATGGTTTAGGTAATTACACATGAGTACTGAAGTAGTCGCTACATCAGCTGTTTCTGATGCACAGCAACAATCTCCATCCGCTCCGACACAGCAAAATACTGTAGAGAAAGTGAATTTACTGGGCATGTCACGTCAGCAAATGGAAAAATTCTTCGAAGAAATGGGGGAGAAGAAGTTCCGCGCAGGGCAGGTGATGAAATGGATTCACCAATTTTTCGTGACCGATTTTGCTGAGATGACCAATATCTCAGGCAAACTACGTGAAAAACTGGAAAAAATTTGTGAAATTAAAGCGCCTGAAGTGGTGCATAAAAACTATTCTAAAGATGGTACCCGTAAATGGGTATTCCGCGTGGGTGATGGCGCGGGCTCATTGGTTGAAACCGTACTGATTCCTGCTGAAGATAAAACTGGCGCACGTAAAACTTTGTGTATTTCTTCACAAGTCGGTTGTGCACTGGATTGTTCATTCTGTTCTACAGGTAAACAAGGCTTCCAACGAGATTTAAGCCAAGCTGAAATCATTGGTCAGTTGTGGATGGCAAACTATTCTTACATGGAAGAGGTGCCTGTGCTTGAGCGTGAACGTTCAGTGACCAACGTCGTGATGATGGGCATGGGTGAACCATTACTGAACTATGATGCGGTATTAAACTCGATGCGCATCATGTTGGATGATTTTGCATACGGCATGTCTAAACGTCGTGTAACGTTGTCAACTTCAGGTGTAGTGCCTAAGATTGATCAATTGGCGCAAGATATTGATGTGGCTTTGGCAATTTCCCTACATGCACCAAATGACGAATTACGTAACGAACTTGTTCCAATTAATAAGAAATATCCATTAGAACAATTGATTGCGGCATGTCAGCGTTATATTGCCAAAGACGGCAATGAAAGTTCACGTAAACACGTGACCATTGAGTATGTTATGTTGGATGGTGTGAACGATCATCCTGAACATGCTCAGCAAATGTTAAAGCTGTTGAAAAATTTACCAAGCAAAATTAATTTAATTCCATTTAACCCGTTCCCGCACGCACCATACGGTCGTTCAAGCCGTAACCGTATTATTTCTTTCCAAAAAACTTTGTCTGATGCCGGTTTTGTGTGTACGATTCGTCAGACACGTGGTGATGATATTGATGCTGCGTGTGGACAATTAGTGGGGCAAGTTGCTGACCGTACACGTCGTGCGGAGCAATGGAAAAAGAAAGTTGCGCAGCAAAATGAGATTCTGCGCTCACAAGGATAATAAAGAGGCAGCCAATTGAAGAAGTTAACCTATAAGTTTGCTTTCGTTTCATCTTTATGTGCATCGGTTTTAGCATTAAGTGCGTGTCAAACCCCTGATGTGGGTAAGAAAGACCCGGAAAAAGCTGTAAAGATTCGAACTCAATTGGCTGTTGAACATCTAAAATCTGGTGACTTGGATGCTGCAAAGCGTGCCCTAGACCAAGCATTAGAAGTGAATTCACGTGATTCACAGGCCAATATGATGATGGGTGTCTTGCTGCAACAAGAAGGCAGTAAAGAGAATCTAGAAAAAGCAGACAGTTATTTTAAGCGGGCGATCTCAGCTGACTCAAAAAATTCGCAAGCACGTAACAACTACGGTACGTACTTATATCAAGTTGAGCGCTATAATGACGCGATTGAACAGTTGTCGATTGCTGGGTCTACACTTGGCTATGAGCAACGTTTCAAAGCATTGGAAAATTTAGGTCGTATTTACCTGAAAGTGGGCGATGTAGCGAATGCTGAAAAATCATTCAAACAAGCTTTACAGGCTAATCGTGATTCTTATGTTTCAATGTTAGAGTTGTCTGAAATTTTTTATTTGAATCAGCAATTCCCTGCTGCAACACAAATATATGAACAATTTGTTCGTGCAGTGGGTCAGAAAAACCAAGGTGCTCGCGCACTTTGGATTGGCATTCGCACAGCTCGTGCCAATGGCGACAATTTGGGTATGCAGGTACTGGTGAACCAGATGCGTGCTTTGTTCCCAGAAAGTCCTGAATACCAACGCTATTTGCAATTACAGTACAGTACTGAGGCCGTATGGAAGTAAATCCTAATTCACCGCAATCGAATGGTTCGAGCGTCGCTCCAAATGCATTAGGAAATGTACAGCGCCCGGGTGAGTATTTACGTCAAGTACGTATTACACAAAAGCTGGAACTTGACGCTGTTTCGTCAGAACTCAATATTCCAATTAAAACGTTGACCGCACTTGAGCAGGACGACTATAAGTCTTTGCCAGAAGCAACCTTTATCAAAGGTTACTACCGTACCTATGCAAAATATTTGAAAGTAGATGCGACCAATATCATTCAGCGTTTTGATGATATTTATGCCAACGATACGGGTTTATTGCCAAACCATGCACTCAACAATTCACCGATTAAAATTATGGGTAAATTGCCGGGTTCTAATCGTGACCGCAACCGCAAATGGTTAAAGCGCGGCTTAATTGCATTGGCAGTGCTAGTCGTGATTGGATTAATTGTGGCTGCTGTGCAAGGGATGTCATCGGATAGCAGTAATGAAGATGCTGTAGCGCAAGATGCAAGCTCAGAAGTTCAAGTCTTAAATATGGATGGTGGTTCTGCAGTGTCAGGCGATCAGTTAACTTTAACTTTTAATCGTCCTACCTCGGTTCATATTGTAGATTCGACAGGTAAAGTACTTGCGACAGGTCGTCAAGCTTCGACTTTAAATTTAAATGGAGAAACACCATTCCAAATCCGTTTGGATGACGCTACAGCGGTGTCATTAAGTTTAAATAATGAAAGTATTTCATTGTCACCATACACTGTAAACGGCAAAGCAGAATTCCGTTTATCACGTTAAGGGACAGCAGAGCAGACTGAATCATGATTGAAAATCCAATTAAACGCCGCCCAACACGTAAAATAAAAGTTGGCTCGGTCTATGTCGGTGGTGATGCGCCGATCAGCATTCAAAGTATGACCAACACAGAAACCTGTGATGTAGATGCAACTGTTGCACAGATTCAGCGTTGTGTTGACGTTGGCGCAGACATCATGCGTGTTTCAGTGCCAAGTATGGAAGCTGCTGAAGCATTTGGTGAAATTCGTAAGCGTGTGCAAGTACCACTCGTTGCGGACATTCATTTTGATTATAAAATTGCACTGCGTGTTGCAGATTTGGGTGCAGATTGTTTACGCATCAACCCTGGCAATATTGGTTCTGAAGCAAAAATTCGTGAAGTGGTTGCCGCTGCAAAACACAATGACATTTCGATGCGTATTGGTGTAAATGCCGGTTCTTTAGAAAAAGACATTCAAAAGAAATATGGTGAGCCGACAGGTCAAGCGCTACTTGAATCTGCAATGCGCCATATTGATATTTTAGATCGCTTAAATTTCCATGAATTTAAAGTATCTGTAAAAGCATCAAATGTGTTTTTAACTATGGATGCCTATCGTTTATTGTCTGCACAAATTGATAATCCATTACATTTGGGTGTGACAGAAGCGGGTGTTTACCGTACAGGTTCAGTCAAGTCTGCGATCGCTTTAGGTGGTTTGTTGATGGAAGGCATTGGTGACACCATGCGTATTTCATTAGCAGCAGAGCCTGAAGAAGAAATTAAAATTGGTTTTGATATTCTAAAATCATTGGGGTTACGCTCAAACGGCATCAATTTTATTGCTTGCCCGAGCTGTTCACGTCAAGAATTTAACGTGATTAAAGTGATGCAAACATTGGAAGAGCGTCTTGAAGATGTTCGTGTTCCGATGGATGTATCTGTGATTGGCTGTAAAGTGAATGGTCCAGGTGAAGCCAAAGAAGCGGATATCGGTGTAGTAGGTGCAAGTCCACGTTCACTGGTGTATCGTAATGGTGAAAAGAGCCATTTAATTGACACAAATCAGTTGGTTGACGAAATCGAAGCGATGGTTCGTCAACGTGTTAGCGATATTGAAGACGCTAAAGCAAAAGAGATTATTCGCACAAGTTTTTCTGAGTAGATCATGAGTTCAATTGTCGCAATTAAAGGTTTTAACGATATTCTCCCGACGCAAACGCCTGCGTGGAGACGTCTTGAACAACATTTAGCATCTTTAATGGATGCTTATGGTTATCAACAAATTCGTTTGCCGATTGTTGAGCAAACAAATCTGTTCAAACGTTCAATTGGTGATGCAACAGACATCGTTGAAAAAGAAATGTACACCTTCTTGGATAAGGGTAATCCTCCAGAATCGTTAACGCTGCGTCCAGAAGGGACTGCAGGTTGTGTACGTGCAATGCTTGAGCATAACCTGCTTCGTGGCGCGACACCGCGCGTGTGGTATGTTGGCCCAATGTTCCGTTATGAAAAACCACAAAAAGGCCGTTACCGTCAGTTCCATCAGTTTGGTGTAGAAACCTTTGGTGTGGCAACTCCAGATCAAGATGCTGAATTGATTTTGATGACAGCACGTTTGTGGAAACGCATGGGTGTGGCAGATAAAGTTCAGCTTGAACTCAATACCTTGGGTGAGTCTGAAGAACGTGCTAACTACCGTGCTGCATTGGTTGAATTCTTAGAATCTCATAAAGCAGATTTAGATGAAGATTCTCAGCGCCGTTTGACTACAAATCCGCTGCGTATTTTGGATTCGAAAGATACTAAAACTCAGAGCATTCTAGAAAATGCACCAAAACTTCACGACTTCATGGGTGAAGAAACGTTGGCGCATTTTGCGCAATTGCAACAGTACCTCACTGAGGCGGGTGTAAGTTTTGTCATTAATCAAAAATTGGTTCGTGGTCTCGATTACTACAACAAAACCGTTTTTGAATGGACGACAACACACTTAGGTTCTCAAGGGACAGTCTGTGCGGGTGGTCGTTATGACGGTTTAGTGGGGCAATTAAAAGGTAAAGCAGATCAATCTGTACCTGCGGTTGGCTTTGCGATGGGTATGGAGCGCTTACTTCTACTTCTAGAGCAAGTTGAAGACAACACGCCAGTACGTGACTGTGAATTGTTCTTGGTATCTGATCCTGTAACGCAAGGCAAAGCCTTAGTGCTTGCAGAACAGATCCGTGACCAGCTTGAAGCAGCTGGTAGTAATATTCGCCTCAAAGTTGGTTCGCAAGGTTCAATGAAATCACAAATGAAAAAAGCAGACCAAGCCGGTGCTTTATTTGCGGTGATCTTTGGTGAACGTGAACAAGCAGCGAGTCAAGTTTTGGTGAAAGAGCTTGCTATTGCTGAACAGCATGAAGTAAATGTGGCAGAATTTGTTACATTCATCATCGAAAAAATTTCTTCAAAATAAGCCATATAACATAAGGAAAAGGGTAATTTCATGAGCGCATTGAGTGATGAAGCACAACTTGATAGTTTAAAATCGTTTGCTAAAAAATATGGCTCTGCCATTGTTAGCGGCATTTTAATTGCGTTAATTGCCTTTTTCGGATGGGAATACTGGCAGAAGAAAACTTTGGCTGAATCGCAAATGCAAACAGCCAAAGTGCAACAATTGATGGATGATGCGCAAACGGCGACAGGTGATGCGTTCACACAACTCTCTGCTACTGCAGACAAAATTGTGAAAGAAGCACCTGACTCGCCACAAGCCATTCAAACTCAATTGCTTATGGCGAAATTAGCTTATGATAAAGCTGATTATGCAAATGCTGAAAAAGCTTTGAAGAAAGTTGAAAACTCTAAAGTTGATGATGCAGGCTTAATTCAATTGGTTAAATTGCGTTTAGCTTATGCGCAATTGGCTCAAAAGAAATATGATGAAGCTTTAAAAACATTAGAGGCTGTAAAAGAACCTGCATTTACAGCGACAGCTGATGAAGCTCGCGGCGACATTTATGTTGCAAAAAATGATATCGAAAATGCAAAAAAAGTTTACCAAAGTGCATGGGATGCTTTGGTTGAACGTCAAGAAGAACGTCAAATTTTACAAATTAAACTCGAAAGTGTAGGCGTTTTAGTTGATGATCCTGAAATTGAACGTCCAATTATAGATACACAAGTGGAAGCAACTGAATGAATAGAAAATACAAAATTACCTGTGCGCTGACAGTTTTAACACTTGCTTTGACTGGTTGTGCCAGCAAAGGAAAAGTAGAAAAAGTAAAACCAAATCCGCTACCGAAATTAGTGCAGGCAAAAACTTTAGTCCCTGTATTTTCTAACAGTGTTGCGTCGACTGATGAAGCAGATCCACTGCGTTTACGTATGGATGTTGATCAAGGTGTCGTTTTTACCGTAAATCCAAACGGTGAAGTTGAAGCATTTAATGGCAAACAGCGTCTGTGGCAGAAAAAAGTTTCTAAATCTGGCTTAACTGCTGGTGTAGAGGCAGCTGATGGTATTGTTGTTGTGGGTAATGCCAAAGGTCAACTGTTCGCTTTGGATCAAGCAACAGGTGAGCAAAAGTGGGTTGTACAATTAACAGGTGCGCTACTTTCACCATCACTTATTCAAGCGGGTCGTGTTATCTCTGTGACCAATGATGGTACTGTTTATGCGAATGAAGTTGCGACAGGTCACCAAACTTGGACTTACAGTTTGCCAAACGTGCAATTTAGCTTACGTGGCATGGCGGCACCAGTTGCACTTGATGCACGTAATATTTTAATTGCTTCATCAAATGCGTATATCTATGTGATTGATGCAATTAGCGGTGTGCCAAAATTACAACGTCGTGTTGCAGTGTCCGATGGTCGTTCTGATATTCAACGTCTAATTGATATTGATGGTGAACCGACTGTTGCTGGTCAATTCTTAATTACTACAAGCTATCAAGGTCAAGTGACTGCATTAGACTTGGCAACCCAGCAAGTCATTTGGAGTAATGACGCAAGCAGTATTCAACGCCCAGAAGTTGTTGGTAATGGCGTGTTCGTTGCTCAGACTGATGGTAAAATTGTGGCCTACGAAATTACATCGGGTCAAAAATTGTGGGAAAATGACCAATTACTTAATCGTAATTTGAGTAACCCCGTGATGCTTGGTCAAGACCTAGTGGTTGGCGATTTAGATGGTGTCTTGCACTTATTAAATCCTGCGACAGGTGAGTTGGTTGGACGCTCTAAAACCAGTGGTGAAGTTCGTACATTACGTGTGATTGACAATCAACTTTATGTCTCTACACGTAAGGGTGCATTAAGCATTTGGCAGAATCGTTAATTTTTCTGCGGCTTATGTTAAAATAAGCCAAACCGTATTTTTGAACGCGGGGGATTGAACAGTCAATGCCCCGTGTTTTTTATTTATTTTAGGCATTTATCCTAATTCCATTCTTCCTAAGCTTTCTGATGTTCAGACCAGACCTAACTGGCTGATCTGGAATAAAGGTTAATCTATGAAACCCGTAATTGCGCTCATTGGTCGTCCGAACGTCGGAAAATCAACGTTATTTAACCAGATTACCAAGAGCCGTGATGCTCTCGTTGCTGATTTTGCCGGTCTGACTCGTGACCGTAAATATGGTGATGCGACCTATCAAAATAAATCCTTCATTGTTGTCGATACTGGTGGTATTGGTGAAGCTGAAGGTGGTATCGATTCATACATGGCAGAACAGTCAAAAACTGCGATCCATGAAGCAGACATCATTGTTTTTGTTGTCGATGCACGTGCTGGTCTTTTGGCATCTGATGAACAAATTGCGCGTGACTTACGTACTTTAGGTAAAAAAGTATTTTTGGTTGCCAACAAAGTAGATGGCGTACACGCTGAAGCTGCTTTGGTTGAATTCTTTAAACTTGGTATGGGCGAGCCTTTACAAGTTGCAGCGAGTCATGGTCGTGGTGTACAGCAAATGCTTGAAGAAGTATTGGCTGATGTCCCTGAAGATGAAAATCCAGATTTACATGACCAAGATACAGGCTTACGTTTAGCGGTCATTGGTCGTCCAAACGTGGGTAAATCGACACTCGTAAACCGCTTGCTGGGCGAAGACCGTGTGGTCGCATTTGACCAACCGGGTACAACACGTGACTCGATTTATATTCCGTTTGAACGTGACGGTCGTAAGTACACTTTAATTGACACAGCAGGTGTGCGTCGTAAGGGTAAAGTTGATGAAATGATTGAGAAGTTCTCAATTGTGAAAACTTTACAAGCGATGAAAGATGCCCATGTTGTTGTGATTGTAGTGGATGCGCGTGACGGTATTGTTGAGCAAGATTTACATTTGATTGGTTATGCACTGGAAGCAGGGCGTGCCATGGTAATTGCGATCAACAAATGGGACAACATGTCTGAATATGATCGTAAACAATGTAAGTTGGATGTTGATCGTCGTTTTGACTTTATTCCTTGGGCAAAAATTCACTTAATTTCTGCATTGCATGGTACAGGTGTAGGTGATCTTTACCCATCAATTCACCGTGCTTATGATTCTTCGCACTTGAAAGTGTCGCCTGCGAAGATTACGCAAATTTTGAATGATGCAACTGAAGCGCATCAACCACCAATGGTGGGTGGTCGTCGTATTAAAATGCGTTATGCTCATATGGGTGGACAAAACCCGCCAACGATTGTTGTACACGGTAACAAGGTTGATAAAACGCCTGCGGATTATCGTCGTTATTTAGAAAACGTATTCCGTAAAGTGTATAAACTTGAAGGGACTCCAGTACGCATCGAATTTAAAACTTCAGATAACCCATTTGAAGGTCGTAAGTCTCAAATGGATGAACGTACGGCAGCGCGTAAACGTCGCTATGTTCAGAAGTTTAAGAAAGCTGAGAAGAAATTTAAACGTTAATTACTGCTAAATTTCTAAAAAAAGCCCATCGCAGGATGGGCTTTTTTATGTTTAATATTTAATTTTTTTAGATTTTACATTTTTTGGCTTGGCGATAGATTTCAATATTGTCTAAATTCGCACGCGCGACTTCTAAGGTTTGCTGTGCTGTTGCAGCATCTGTTTGAACATTTTTGTTGCCAGAAAATGCGGTTGCCAATTGTCCCATACGTCCCGCAGTTTCAGATTGACCTGCAAAAGCAGACAAGGTATTTCCAGCCAGTCCAGCCCATTTTGAAATCTTATTATTTTGCTGAGCAGTAGCTTGGCTCGCAGCTAATTCAGATGCTTCTACGGTGCGTTCAAATGTTTTCTTTTCTACAGCAAGGTCGGTGCAATCTAAAGTTTTTAAGTAGCTCGTGCTATATACACTGTTGTTGCTATTGCTCGCTTGATTAAAATTGGATGCATATCCACGATCGGCTTGTGCTACGGCACTTGCTGCTTGAGCACGGCTTTGATTCATACGCGCTTCAGCTTGGTCCATAATTGCGCCATTTTGTGCACCCATCACCGCAACTGCAGCATCTAATAGGCCTGCGTGTGCATTGAACGTTAAAGCACTCACCGTACATACGAATAATAATTTTCTTAGCATTTTATAAACCCCTATATATTTAAATAAATCGTATTTAAAAAAACTAGAGTATTGTATCTAAATAAAATTATATTTAAAATAAATATTTGAAAATAAACATTATATTTAATTTTTTATAAAGAATTTTGGTTTGCTATTTAGCTGTTTTTAATATTTAAGTCATGCTTCATTTTAATCTGAATATTTTGATGTAGTAAACTAGACCGTAAATAAGGCAAGTCATAATCAGAAGGGGCAAGAGTGTCATGGCGAATATAGTTTTGGATTTTAGTTCGCTGAACGATATTGTTCCTCTGACTCATGGTTTAACACGAAAAGAACTGATTGAGCATCGTAAACAAGCGATCTATCAATATCGAAATCAATTACTCACCCTAAAGCTGCATAGTGAAATTAAAAGCTCAGATTTTGCCAAAACTGAATTTGGTAAGCCTTATCTTAGTCATTTCCCTAATTTTCATTTCAACCATAGCCATAGTCAGCAGCATTATGTTTTGGCCAGTAGCCAAAAAATGGCAAATTTAGGTGTCGATATAGAAGACTTAAATCGAAAAGTACGCTTTAAACAAATGGCGCAGCACATCTTTCACCCTGAGGAAATGAAACAATGGGAGAGTATTGATTTTGATCCACATTATTGGTTTAAAGTTTGGACCACCAAGGAGGCTGTTCTTAAAGCATCTGGTTTAGGCATTCGATTGAATTTGACCGAGCTGAATACACAGTGTCATGCGACACAAAATGGCGGTATTTGTCATCATCCTCAATTGGGTGTATTTGCTTATCAGAATATTCAGTTAGCACAGGTAATGCTGACCATCGCTTGGTCAAGCTCATTGAATTGCAAAGGTTTTAATTTTCCAAAAATTGAATTGAAATTTTCACCATAAAAAAACCTTGCTCTGGCTGAACAAGGTTTTTTCAAATTTAATCTAAACAGGATTTAGATTAGATTTTGCATTTTTTAGAACCTTGGTAGATACCAATGTTGTCTAAGTTTGCTTGAGCAGCAGATTTATTTGCTTGTTGAATATCAAGGTTAGATGCTTCAGAAGTATCTTGCTCACCAGCCAAGCTGTTTGCAATGTTACCCGCACGTGCTGCTTTTTCAGAGTTACCACCAAATGCTGCCAATGCGCCACCAGCTAAACCAGCAAATTTACTTAAAGATTTGCCAGGTGCTTGAGCAGATGCTTGGATGTTCGCAATGTTTTTGTCAGCAGCTTCGATTGCACGTTTTGAGTTTGCTTTTTCAACTGCAAGTGTAGCACAGTCCATCGCTTTTAATTCTGAAGATGCGAATTGCGTAGTTGCAAAAGCAGAAATAGAAATAGTTGTCGCAGTTGCAAGTACAAGTAATTTTTTCATGAATAATTTCACTTTTTTTGTTAGAAAATAAAAGACCTATGTAAAGGACGGTCGAATATTATGCAAAAAAAGTTGCTTTGTCCTGTTCAAATGTGACAAAAATGTAAAGTTATGTAATTGGTGTATTCTTCGTGTTTCTTGAAACTCATCACTTTTTTCGATTCTATTTGGCAATAAATAGGTTACTCAAACGGTTTACAAACTGCGGACTGAAGCGAGATAAATGGAATAAAAATTTGGCTTTAGCACCTACTGGCGTGTGTGTTGGTGTAAAGGCATTTTCTTTGAGATTGGCTAAAGTATAAATTTGTGCAGCCACATCTTGAGCACTTAAATTCACCCCCATTTTCTTGATACTTTGTGCATCCATATCTTTGACCATGGCTGTTTGGACAAATAGCGGCATAACATCTAATACACGAATCCCATGTTTTTGCCATTCTATATCTAAACTTTCAGTGAACCCTCGAACTGCAAATTTAGAAGTTGAGTAGCTTGCAAGGTCTGCTTGACCATAAATAGCGGACGCTGACGACAAGTTAATAACACGGGCAAAGCCAGCACGTTTTAAAAAGGGAAGAGCGGTATAACAGCCATTGATCACCCCTTTAATATTGATATCAATGGTTCTGTGGTGGTCAGCTAAATCTGTGTGTTCAAAAGCACCTGAATATAAAACCCCAGCATTATTCACTAAGATGTTAATGCTGCCGGCCCATGTTTCAAATTCTTTGAGAGCGGTCAGCCATTGCTCTGGATTAGTTACATCTAACTGACCAGCTTTGGTATTTTTTCCTAACTCATTTGCAACTTGTTGGGCTTGGCTGCCATTAATATCGTATATCCCAACTTTATAACCTTGCTGATGAAATAAGCGAGCAATTGCTGCGCCAATTCCTTGTGCAGCACCACTAATAAAAATACTTTGCATGTTATTCTGCTCCTAGTTTTTGTGCTCAATCCTTGAGTGATTTTTGAGCATAGCAAACAAAACTGAATGAATACATGTACTGGTGAGTAAAAAAGTGAGTGTCCACATGGAACAGTTATTGGCGGTAATGAAACAACTTCGTGAACAATGTCCATGGGATCAGCAACAAACGCCAGAAAGTTTGACACGCTATGCAATAGAAGAAGCTTATGAGGTCGAAGCTGCTGTACGTTCTGGGCAGGTCAATGATGTAAAAGATGAACTTGGGGATTTATTACTACAAGTGGTTTTCCAGTCACAGATGTACAGTGAACAAGGGGATTTTGATTTTCATGATGTCGTACAAGCCATTACGGATAAATTAATTCGTCGCCATCCACATGTTTTTCAAGCAGAACAATTTTCAGCGTTAAGTGCCGAAGATGTTGCAACACTTTGGCAGCAAATAAAGTTACAAGAAAAGCAAGGCAAACCTCAATCTAGATTAAGTGAAATAAAACATGCACCCGCGTTGTCACAAGCAGATGCAATTCAAAAAAATGTAGCAAAAATTGGTTTTGATTTTGCAGATATTGATGGTGCTTATGGCAAGCTTGAAGAAGAACTGGGAGAGTTGAAAGATGCTTTAAAATCGCAAAATTCCGACGAAATATTCGATGAATTTGGAGATTGCTTATTTTCACTGGTCAATGTTGGCCGTAAGATAGGCGTTTCGAGTGAAATGGCACTACTGAGTACGATTCACAAGTTTAGAAGTCGATTTGCTTATATTGAGCAACAGGCTGAATTACAAAAAAAAATATAGAAGACTTGTCTTTGGCTGAAATGGATCAGCTTTGGGAACAAGCGAAATTATACTTAAAACAACAGGCTAATTATGAGAAAAAAACTCAAGATTGAAGTATTTTATTTGATGTGTATTGCTGTCTTGTTTTCACCATTTGGTTATGCCGAAAGTAATTCGGGTTATGCCGAGTGGAAAGCCTTACAGCAATCACAAGATCAGCAACTCAAAAAAGCGGGTGTTATAAAGCATCAGCAACATTCAACTCAAAAGCAATCAGCGACACAGTCAGCCAATCATTATTTAGCACGGCCTGCATTATCAGCGAGTTCTCAAGCCAATCAAATCCGTATTAATACGGCCTCAGTAGCAGAGTTGCAATCATTGAACGGTATCGGTCAAAAAAAAGCTGAAGCCATTGTGGAATACCGCACTAAAAATGGAAAATTTAAAACCATTGAAGATATTCAGTTGGTGAAAGGGATTGGACCAGCTTTATTTGCCAAAAATAAAGCAAGAATGGCACTCTAAGCCAACTGAAAACTCGGTAAATCTATTAAGCTTTGAAGCCAACAGAGGGAGAATCAAATTGCCCTTTGATTGTGTTAGAGATATCATTAGCAACATCTTAAGAATTTTACGTTCAGACGTAGGAGACAGCGTCTTTTGCAAACTTTGCGCGCGTCAAAATGTGGTTTATCAACCGCACAATTACCTTCTTCCATTTTAGATGTGATTGATGCCTTAAATAAGGCAGGCTATGAAGCTTATATCGTTGGGGGCGGTGTCCGTGACCTCATGCTTGGTCATGCACCTAAAGATTTTGATGCTGTTACCAATGCGACTCCAGCCCAAGTGAAAGAAGTCTTTGGACGACGTTGCCGAATTATTGGCCGTCGTTTTGAGCTTGCTCATGTCTACTCAGGCCGTGAACTAATTGAAGTTGCAACTTTCCGTGCGCCACCGAAAAAGGCTGTTACCTCAGCAGCTGGGATGATTTTACGCGACAATAATTGGGGCACGATTGAACAAGACTTTGCCCGCCGTGATTTTTCTATCAATGCCATGTATTACCAACCACGCAAAGGCATTGTGCTTGATTTTTGTAATGCAGTTGATGATATCAAACATAAGACATTACGTTTATTGGGCGATCCGCAATTACGATTTGAAGAAGATCCCGTTCGGATGCTTCGTACTCTACGTTTTGCGGCAAAACTGAATTTTAGTATTGATGAGAAAATTTTGGATGTATTTACACCCGAATTAACTCAATTACTGCGTGATGTCTCTCCACATCGTCTATATGATGAATCGCAAAAATTATTCACGATGGGGCATTTGAAGCGCGTACTTCCGATGCTGATTGATTTTGGTATTTGGCATCAATTATTTGCAGATATCAAACCAGATGTGAATGCATTTATTGAATTGGCAGCAAAAAATACCGATCAACGAATCTCGATAGGGAAGACCATTAACCCTGCATTTTTCTATGCAGTGTTGTTATGGATTCCTTTCCAAGAGCGTTGCCAATTTTATTTAAATAAAGGCATGGTACCTGCTGAAGCCCGTGCGCAAGCTGGTCTAGACGTGTTAAAACGTCAAGCAACACGTACCATTATCCCACGTTTTGCTGAAACATTTATTCGTGAAGTTTGGGAAATGCAAACTCGTTTGTTAAATCCAAAACCACAACAAATTGAAGCACTTTCTGGCCATGCGCGTTTCCGTGCAGGTTTTGACTTCTTGTTGCTGCGCGAAAAATCAGGTGATGACAGCACACAAGGTATGGGCTTGTGGTGGGATGAATATCAGCAAATGAGTACGGATGAGAAAGAACGTGCCATTAGCCAATATAACCGCCAACGTGCGAAAAATCGACGCAAAGCGACTCAAGATGAGGTTGAGCCAAAAAATGCTCAACAGCAAACTGAAATTGAACCTTTGGTAAATGAGCCTGAGCCGCGTAATCGTCGTCAACGTAAGCCGAAAGTGAGTGCGCATGAGCGTACTGTTTCTGTTGTTGCTGCTTCTGCGAGTGGTGAAATTGGGGCAGATCATCCAATTATGAAGCGTCGTCGTGTGAAACGGGATTTGAGCCAAGTGATTTTTGGGCCAACTCAATGATTAAGACGTATATTGGATTGGGGAGTAATTTAGGTGACTCGCTTCAGATTTTGACTGAAGCAGTACATAAACTTGCAACTCTGGGGCCGCTTCAAGTGTCCCAGTTGTACCAAAGTCCACCGATGGGACCGCAAGATCAACCAAATTATTTAAATGCTGCTGTACAACTTCAGACTGATTTAGTGCCATTGGCCTTATTGGATGAATTACAGCGCTTTGAACAAGAGTCGGGTCGTGTTCGTCTACGTCATTGGGGCGAACGGACATTAGATTTAGATTTGTTAATTTATGGTGATGAGCAGATTCAAAATGAACGTCTAACGGTTCCACATGTGGGTGTGTTAGAGCGTGATTTTGTATTGCGACCATTGCTTGATATCGATCCAAATCTAGTGATTAAAGGACAATTATTAAAAAGTTTAGCCATCTTGGATAATCCAAACTTAACAGTTTTGGATGCTGGGAATTGGGCGAATATTTAGTATTGAAAGACCACTTGTGAAAGTCGTCATCCGAGGAATATTGAAATGATTAGTCTAAGTGACTTAAAAAAACGTAAAGCCGAAGGGCGCAAATTCTCCTGCCTGACTTGTTACGATGCAAGCATGGCGAAAGCAATGGAAGTTGCTGAAGTTGATAGTATTTTAATTGGCGATTCATTAGGAATGACCATTCAAGGATGTGATTCAACTTTACCTGTTACCGTTGAAGATATGGCATATCACACTGCGGCGGTACGTCGAGGAAATAAACATACGTTTATTTTGACTGATTTACCATTTATGACCTATGCCACTTTAAATGATGCGTTACAGAACTCAAAAACCGTCATGCAAGCTGGCGCGCAAATGGTCAAATTAGAGGGCGGTGCTTGGTTGGCAGAAACCGTGGAAGTTCTAACTCGTAACGGTATTCCAGTCTGCGTGCATCTAGGTTTAACGCCGCAGTCTGTACACGTTTTTGGTGGCTACAAAGTTCAAGCGCGTACCCGTGAAACTGCGGATAAACTCATTGCTGATTGTCAGGCGGTGGTTGATGCAGGTGCAGCCATGTTGCTGCTTGAATGTGTTCCAGCACAAGTCGGCAAAGAAATCAGTGCATTGTTCCCGAATACGCCAGTAATTGGGATTGGTGCAGGTGCAGAAACTGATGCACAAGTATTGGTTCAACAAGATATGTTAGGGCTCACATTTAGCCATGTCGCTAAATTTGTCCGTAATTTTATGAAAGAACAAGCAGGTGAAACTGCAATTGTTGATGCGTTTAAAGCGTATCACGCGGCTGTGCTCGATGGCACATTCCCAGCACCAGAACATACATTCCAGATTGAGTTGTAATACATGAAAACTGAAACTACGATCCAGGGTTTAAGCGCTTCACTTAATCCAGCGCGCGCTGCACGTAAAATTATTGGCTTTGTACCAACAATGGGGAACTTGCACGAAGGTCATCTGAACTTGGTGCGTGAAGCTCGTAAACTTTGCGATGTGGTAGTGGTCAGTATTTTTGTTAACCCTATTCAGTTTGGCCCAAATGAGGACTTCGATAGCTACCCACGTACTTTAGAACAAGATCAGCATTTACTTGCTGAAGTGGGCTGCGACATTGTATTTGCACCGACTGTAGAGCAAATGTATGGTAATAAGCCACGCCTGACCAATATTGCAGTGAGTGATATCACCAATGACCTATGTGGTTTACAGCGCCCAGGCCATTTTGACGGTGTTGCTGTG
The DNA here is from genome assembly GCF_013417785.1 of Acinetobacter sp. YH12227. Classification (NCBI taxonomy): domain Bacteria; kingdom Pseudomonadati; phylum Pseudomonadota; class Gammaproteobacteria; order Moraxellales; family Moraxellaceae; genus Acinetobacter; species Acinetobacter sp. YH12227. The sequence continues at coordinate 40,287 of NZ_VPDH01000022.1, forward strand.
GTTGTCACTAAATTATTTAATATTGTTCAACCGAATTTTGCTTTCTTTGGTCAAAAAGATTTCCAGCAGTTGGCAGTGATTCGTCAATTTGTTCGTGACTTAAATATTCCGCTTGAAGTGATTGGTGTGCCAATTACTCGCGCTGAAGACGGCTTGGCACTTAGTTCACGTAATGGCTATTTAAGTGCTGAAAATCGTGCGATTGCTCCAACGATTTATAAGACTTTGCAAACAGCAGAAGCTGAATTGCTTGCTGGTACAGCACTGGCTGAAGTGTTAGCGAATATGAATACCACATTGACAGCAGCTGGCTTTGTTGTGGACTATATAGAAGCACGAACACCAGAATTGCAAAAAATTGAGCAGTTTGATCAAGATGTGGTGTTATTTGTTGCAGCTAAATTGGGTGCAACACGTCTAATTGATAATTTGCAGGTTAAATACCCTGCAGCTTAAAACGGGAATGGGGTAACTCCGCGATGAAGCGCATATTAATTGTTACAGGTCAGTCCGGTTCAGGTAAGTCTTCTGCATTGCAGGTACTTGAAGATCTTGGCTATTACTGTATTGATAATTTGCCCTTGGCGTTACTCCCCGAAATTGTTGAAAAACTTAATGCTGAAAACAATCTAGAACAGTTAGCGTTGGGTGTCGATGTTCGAAGCACCCGCGCTGATCTTCAAGAGTTCGATCAGGTTTTTCAACAATTACAGCGACATGGCTCAGTTGATATTATTTACTTGACCACACGTGATCAGGAATTGATTGCGCGTTTCAGTTCATCTCGACGACCACATCCGCTGGCAAACCGTTTCAAAAGTTTAAATGAATGTATTCAAGAAGAGAAAAATCTTCTGATTCCAATTCAGTTACGTTCTACCGTGCATATTGATACTACGGATAAGAGCGTACATGATTTAAAGCACACTTTACTGTCGAAACTTGGGCAAGCAGATAATTTAATTCTGATTTTACAGTCCTTTGGCTATAAGCATGGTATTCCACTCGACGCAGATTATGTGTTTGATGTGCGCCATCTGCCTAACCCGCATTGGGATATGGAGCTGCGTAAATTTTCAGGATTGGATGAGCCGGTTCGTCAATTTTTACAGCAGAGTGAGCAAACCAATGAAATGTTTCAAGATATTTATAATTTCTTGGATAAATGGTTGCCGGCATTTGCTGAAGGGCATCGTCACTACATGACGGTATCCATCGGTTGTACAGGTGGACAACACCGCTCGGTATATATTGTAGATAGACTAAAAAAAGCTCTTGAGGCAAAATGGTCTATTCAGGTTCTACATAGAGAAATGAAGCACTGGTCATGATCGACACAACCGTTGACGTAATTAATAAACTGGGTTTACATGCGCGTGCATCTGGCAAGCTAATCGAAGTGACAACCAAATTTCGCTCGTCGATTCAAATTGGTAAAGGCGGAAAATTAGTTGATGCCAAAAATATTATGTCTTTGCTCATGCTAGGTGCGGGCAAGGGCACAACTTTACGCTTAGTGATTGAAGGTGCAGATGAAGAAAAAGCTTTATCTGAAATTCAAGCACTATTTGCAGCAAAATTTTACGAGGCAGATTAACCGTGGCACGTCGACCGCAACAGCGTTTTACTGAAGAAGACTTTGAATCCCTAGATGGACGTGCGAGCAAAACTGAACAAAAAAAAGCAGTGCAACGTATGGCTGCTTTGGGCGAACAATTGGCTGAATTGAGTGTTAAGCAAATTCAGAAACTTCCAGTTGAAGAACGCTTGATTGATTCTTTACTTGATGTACGTTCGATTACTTCGGGAGAAGCTCGTCGTCGTCAATTTTTACGTATTGGTAAATTGTTGCGTAATGAAGATGAGGCAATGATTTTGTCTTATTTAACACCGCAGCAGGGTGCGAAAAAAACTGCACAATTGCAGCGCTGGGTTGATCGTATGATTGCACAGGGTGAACCTGTGATTAAAGAGTTCATGAAAGCGCACAATGCAGCTGAACATCATCCAATTCGTCAGCATCTTTTGCGTATTCAGCGTGACATTACTAAACAAATGCCTGAAGAACAAATTGCCGCTTCTAAGTTGAAATTGTTTAATTATATTCAACAAGTTGCGTTAATTTCAGATAACTGATTTGTACGAATTGTAGAATAAAAAAGCGACCTGTTTAGGTCGCTTTTTTATGTGTGGTGTTTATGAAAAAGTCGCATTTCTCAATGGAATACGACTCTCAAAAGAGGTTAATTAAACTCACCGACAGCACGTTCTTTTGCCCATTCACGTAGAACGAATTTTTGCAGTTTTCCTGTAGATGTTTTTGGAATTTCCGTAATTACCACATCTTTTGGCACTTTAAAGCGTGCGAGATGTTGTTTACAGAATTCAATCAGTTCTTCAGGTGTCGCTTCTTTGCCTGTTTTTAATTCAATAAATGCACACGGAACTTCTTGCCAGCGTGGATCAGGCTTGGCAACTACCGCCGCAGTTAATACTGCAGGATGTTGGTATAGAATTTCTTCTACTTCAAGTGAAGAAATATTTTCTCCACCCGAAATGATGACATCCTTAGAGCGATCGGTGATTTTTGCATAGCCATCAGGTTGGCAAACGGCCAAATCACCAGTATGGAACCAGCCACCTGCAAATGCTTCAGCAGTGGCTTCAGGGTTTTTCAAGTAACCTTTCATGACAATGTTGCCACGGAACATGATCTCACCCATGGTTTGACCATCATGTGCAACAGGTAGCATCGTTTCAGGATCAATGACTTTCATACCATCTTGTAGTGGGTAAGGCACACCTTGGCGTGAGTGTAATTGAGCTTGCTCTTGAATCGAAAGGTCAGACCATCCAGCCTGAGAAGCACATAGCGCAGAAGGGCCGTAGGTTTCAGTTAAACCGTACACATGTGTGACATTAATGCCGATGTTGCGCATGCCTTCAATAATCGCAGCGGGTGGTGCAGCACCAGCAACCATGACTTCAACACGGTGGTCAATTTTGGTCTTTTTGTCTTCAGGTGTGTTGATTAGCATTGAAAGTACGATTGGTGCACCACAGAAATAATCAACTTTATGCTCTGCAATTAGTTTGAAAATCAATTCAGGGTCGACTTTACGTAAACAGATATTAGTACCACCATTGGCAGCCATGGTCCAAGCGAAGCACCATCCATTGCAATGGAAAAGTGGTAAAGTCCAGAGATAGGTCGCACGAGGTGTCATGCCACACGCAATAATGTTACTCGCTGCATTAATGTAAGCACCACGGTGATGATACACCACACCTTTAGGATTACCTGTGGTGCCTGAGGTATAGCTTAAGCTGATAGCATCCCATTCATCACCTGGAAGATGCCATTCAAAGTTTGCATCACCCTGTGCAAGCCATTCCTCAAACTCAATTTGTCCAATGTTATTTGCAGTGCCTTCGTATTCCACATCTGCAACATCTATGATGAAAATTTCTTGATCGATTAAAGCCAAAGCTTCAGTTGCAACTTGAGCAAATTCAGGATCGACCAACAATACTTTACTCTCAGCGTGTTCAAGCATGAAAGCAATGGTTTTCGCGTCTAATCGCGTATTTAAGGTATTTAGTACAGCACCTGCCATAGGAACGGCGAAGTGTGCTTCAATCATTGCAGGGACGTTGGGAAGTAAAACTGAAACGGTGTCATTTTTACCAATGCCCAATTGTTGTAATTGGTGGGCAAACTGACGGCAACGGTTATAGGTTTCACGCCATGAAATATGACGATTACCATGGATAATGGCATCCTGATCTGGATAAATATATGCCGCACGCTCTAGATAACGTAGAGGTGAAAGTGCAACAAAATTCGCCGGGGTCCGTGGCAATTCATCGTATGCGCTAACCATTGTAGTACTCCAAGTCCATGTATATTTGTTTTAAGCTACTGTCACAATAAGGCAGTCATGCCATGTCTTGCATTTATGCTTTAGTCGAGTATTTGCACTAAAAATTTAATTATTTGATTTTTATAGCTATAAAATATTAAATCGCAGTAAAAGTGAACTGTTTGGTTCTAAAGTTTGATTTTAAAGCTTAAATAAATTAGCTGAAAAACGATCAAGTTTAAATGTAAAAATTGACTGATTTTGTAAGTCGTACACAACAAACAAAATATGTCATTCATGGATAGAACTCTCGGTTTAAATAAGGAGCGTCAATGACATTTACACTGGTTTAAAATTAAAAAAATGTTGAAAAACTCAATGAAAAATATAAGAAAAAAGTCACATGAATAACTTTGTAATAATCTATAACTACACTTAGTCATACATTTGATCTGATCAAAATTTGATTGACGATCATTATTTTAAACGGCATAAATTAAAAAATATCGATGCATTGATTCGTCCTATTTTAGGAGAATGAGTGCAGAACAATAATCAAGAAAATAAAAACAATAAACAGCTCGTACAGTGGGGGATATCATGACGATACAGCGAGCAACTCATTGGCAAAATTGGTCGGGCTCATTTTCTGCGACGCCAAAATTTGCACAACCGCAAAATATATTTGAACTACAGGGATTGGTTAGGCAGAACAAAAAAATTCGTGTTGTGGGAGCAAGTCATTCCTTTAATGGGTTGGTACAAACGGATGATCTGTTAATCAGTTTGGAGCAGATGAAAGGCATAACCGACATTGATGAAGAGCGCTGTCAGAGTACGGTACAGGGGGGGACGCGCTTATCAGATCTTGGAGAAAAGCTGGCAGTTTTCGATCAGGCCTTAATAAATCAAGGAGATATTGACCGACAAAGTTTAGCCGGTGCAATTGCGACGGGAACGCATGGGACAGGTTTAGAACTGCCGTGTTTGTCAGCATTGGTACATGGTTTTGATCTGTTAACGGCACAAGGTGAAATTCTTCAGTGTAATTCAGTAAAAAACAGTGAAATCTTCTATGCAGGCCGCGTGGCGATGGGAAGTTTTGGAATTTTGACAAAAATTCAAATGCAAAACCGCCCGATGTATAAACTTAAAGAACAAACACGATTATGTGCCCTTAGCGTATTGATGCAACACATGCAGCAGTGGCAATATCAACATCGACATATCGAGTTTTGGGCATTTAGCCATGCCGATCAAGTGATCTTAAAAACTTTAGATGAAACTGAGGAGGATTTAATTGCCCGACCGAATGAATGGGTCGAAGAAGATGTACTCTTAAATTTTTGTGCTGAATTGACACGGCTTTGCCCAAAGCTAAATCCATGGCTGCAAAAATTTTTAGGTGTATTTATTCAACCTGTAACTGTGGTGGATTGGTCGAGTCGTATTTTTCCTTCGGTTCGGAATACCAAGTTTAATGAGATGGAGTACCAAATACCTTTACAGCACGGTCTGCAATGCTTTGAAGAAGTGTTATATACATTGAGACGCCATAAAGCGCCGATGTTTTTTCCGATTGAATATCGTTTGGTGCGCGGAGATGATATTTGGCTGAGTCCTTTCTATCAGCAAGTTTCTGTTTCAATTTCCATACACCAATTTTATAAACAAGATTATCAAGCTATTTTTAAATGGGTTGAGCCAATTTTACTTAAATACGGTGGCCGACCACATTGGGGCAAAATTCATAGCCTACAGGCGGCGCAGTTAAGAACGTTATATCCGAAATGGGATGAGTTCATGCAGATTAGACAGGAGCTTGATCCAACACAAAAGTGGGTTAACCCTTATTTGCAAAAATTATTTTTTGAATAATCTGGAAGATAAGATATTAATAAAGATATTGGAGCATATGCATGGATGCATATTATCAACAATTGAATACCTTGCTCAAACACATTGGTACAGGTATGCCCCAGTTAATCGTGGATGTTGCCGCATTAAATCACAACTTGGTGATCACTCAGCAGCAAATACCACGCAGTCTGCATCCTCGCTTGGTGGTGAAATCCTTGGCATGCATGGCATTGCTTCAACATTGTGCTACACAGCTCAAGACACAGCGTTACATGCTGTTTCATTTTGCACACCTGAAAACACTTTTCGAGTCGATGCCGCAAGCTGATGTGTTGTTTGGAAAACCGATGCCGATTCAGGCCTTGAACCATACAGACAAGGCATTTTTGCAGGCAACTCAATTGCAAGTGCAATGGCTGATTGATAGTGAACAGCGTTTAGGCCAATACCTAAAATTTGCTGAGCAGCATCAACTGTGTCTACGTATTAATATTGAAATCGATGTGGGGCTACACCGTGGTGGCCTGAAAACCATCAATGAGCTAAAGGCTATTTTGGATGTAATCGTTCGACATCCTCAACATTTAAAATTTTCAGGATTGATGGGCTACGACGCACATGTGGCGAAGATTCCACGACTGATTCAATCTGCTGAACAGACTTATCAACTGTCACAGCAAAGTTATCAACAATTCAAAGATTATTTACAACAGCGCTATCCGTCCTTATGTGATGAACACACCTGTTGGAATGGTGGTGGTAGTCCTAGTTTTAGTTTTCATTGTCAGCAGAGCGTCTGTAATGAAGTCTCATTTGGTTCGATGCTGTTAAAACCCGCAGATTTTGAACTGAAAGCTTTGCACGCTTTTCAAAATGCCTTGTGGATCGCCACACCCGTGCTAAAAGTGTTATCGCGGACAGAATTACCGCAGTTAGAATGGTTAAGTCGTTGGGCAAAATCTCAGGCTGTGTTTATTTATGGAGGTTATTGGCGAGGGAACTATGTTTATCCTCAAGGCAGTCAGCCCCATGGGTTATATGGTCGTAGTAGTAATCAGGAACTTGTGCAAATTCCACAGACAAGCAGCATAGAAGTGGATGATTATGTTTTTTTTCGCCCTGCGCAAAGTGAAATGATTATCCCTCAATTTGCACAGCTTTGGTGGTACCAAGCCGATCGACTCATGGCCTTCGAGACGTTCAGAGAATAAAAAGAGCCCGTTTGGACTCCTTTTTTAGGCTCAATGATTTTGAAAAAAAGCTCAGGATTTGAAGCTTAATCAAATCCACCGTAGTGAATACCAGTGAGGTTCGACATTTCTTTTTTCCATGTGGTCAGATCATCTTTGCAGAATTGATTGAGATGATGATGTCCGCAGGCACGTGCCATGACTTGCATCAGTTCAACGGATGCATTTAGAAAATTCGCCAGTTGTTGTGCCGATTTGTCTATTTCTAAACGACGACGTAAATGATCTTGTTGCGTGGCGATGCCGACAGAACAATCATTGGTCTGACAGGCACGCATACCTAAACAGCCAATGGCTTGCATGGCAGAGTTTGAAATCGCGATGGCATCTGCTCCCAAAGCCAGTGCCTTAATAAAGTCAGCGGGTACACGAAGTCCACCTGTGATCACTAAACTAATATCTGACCGTCCTAAACGGTCTAAATGACGACGCGCACGTGCCAGTGCAGGAATGGTTGGAACAGAAATATTGTCACGGAATAGCGTAGGTGCTGCACCTGTACCACCACCACGGCCATCTAAAATAATGTAATCGACACCAATGGCGATAGCCGCATCAATATCACGTTCAATATGCTGTGCAGAGAGTTTATAGCCGATCGGAATGCCGCCGGTTTCTGCTCGGACATATTCTGCAAATTCACGATATTGTGAAAGATGCGTCCAGTCGGGGAAGGTCGCAGGGGAAATGGCTGCGGTGCCTTCTGGTAATTTACGCACTTCTGCAATCTTACCAACCACTTTATGGCCTGGCAGATGTCCTCCCGTACCTGTTTTTGCCGCTTGACCGCCTTTAAAATGAAAGGCCTGACACTTTTTAACTTTTTCGATGTCATAGCCAAAACGACCCGATGCAAGTTCATAAAAATAACGTGAGTTGGCCACTTGTTCCTCAGCAAGCATTCCGCCTTCACCTGAGCAAATGCCTGTACCTGCAAGTTCAGCACCTGTTGCAAGGGCAACTTTGGCTTCTTGAGATAACGCACCAAAACTCATATCTGACACAAACAGGGGGATTTTGAATTTTAAGGGTTTTTTAGCATTTGGGCCAATTACCACTTCGGTTGCTACGGGTGCATCATCTAACAATGGAATTTTCCACAGTTGTGCGGTGATCAGTTGAATGTCCTCCTATTTCGGGAGTTGATTGAAAGGCACGCCCATAGCAGCTGTCGGGCCATGATGTCCAAATTTACTTAAGCCATTGCGTGCAAGTTCCAAGATCAATTTATTATGTGGTTCTTCAGGTGCGGGTGCCGAATCTGCATATAAACCTTGGTATTGATCGCGTTTATACTGCTGTGGATTTCTTTTCTCCCACGCTTGAATTTCTTCAAGATCGACATACACCTGATCGCCTTCCACCCACGCTTTAAATTTTTGCAGATTTTTATTCAGATAACGCGGGTTGATGCCAGTTTTATAAATATAGTGCGAGCCATGCAGCCCACAGACGATTTTATCCCCTTGAATATGGGCATCGGCCATAAGTGCGCCGCGATGCTGACAGCGACCATACATGACCACGACTTGTTCTGCATCATCATCTTCGAGCCTTAAGACCATAAGATCGACATTGGCTGCGAGGGCATAAGCGGGTTGGAGCGGTTTTAAACTCGACCAAGATATAAGTGAATGTGCTTGCATGATACCTGCCTACATAAAGATTTCAGTGGGTATAGGTGTTCGAAATTCGGAATAATTTTATGAATTAGAACGCGATTATTATGTTGACAGCATAAAGCGCATTTCGGCTTAAATCTGCTTGAATTATCAGGAGTCTTGTAAAAGGCGGTAGAAAAATCAACTTCCATGGGATTAGAGGTTTATTAAAGTTGGCAGGGCGTGTAAAATTTAGGTCGAAATTTATTTATCCACCGTTTTTATCTTTTGAGGGATTCCCTCGATCATAATCTCGCGGTGATATGCTCTATTGTACGGGGCATCACTCCTTAAGGATTTTCTATGCCAATTATCACTTTGCCAAATGGCGATCAAAAAGAATTTGATCATGCCGTATCTGTGATGGAAGTTGCTCAAAGCATCGGTCCTGGTCTTGCAAAAAATACAGTTGCAGGTCGTGTAAACGATCGTTTAGTAGATGCATCTGATCTGATTACCGAAGACGCAAGCCTTCAAATTATCACGCCTAAAGATGAAGATGGTATTCATATCATTCGTCACTCTTGTGCACATTTAGTGGGTCATGCAGTTAAGCAACTGTTCCCAGAAGCAAAAATGGTAATTGGTCCTGTCATTGAAGAAGGTTTCTACTATGACATTTGGATGCCACGTCCATTCACTTTAGATGACATGGCAGCGATTGAAGAGCGTATGAAAAAGCTCATCGATCAAGATTATGATGTCATCAAAAAAATGACACCACGTGACGAAGTGATCAAAGAATTCACTGCACGTGGCGAAGAGTACAAACTCCGTCTGATTGAAGACATGCCTAATGAAACAGAAATGGGCTTGTACTATCATCAAGACTACTTGGATATGTGTCGTGGTCCGCACGTTCCAAATACTAAATTCCTAAAATCATTCAAACTGACTAAAATCTCTGGTGCTTACTGGCGCGGTGATGCGAAAAATGAACAGTTACAACGTATTTACGGTACAGCGTGGGCAGACAAAAAACAGCTTGCTGCTTATGTAAAACGTATTGAAGAAGCTGAAAAACGCGATCACCGTAAAATTGGTAAAGCACTTGATTTGTTCCATATGCAAGAAGAAGCACCGGGTATGGTGTTCTGGCATCCGAACGGTTGGACAATTTACCAAGTTCTTGAACAGTACATGCGTAAAGTTCAACAAGCGAACGGCTATGAAGAAATTCGTACACCGCAAGTGGTTGATTTCACGCTTTGGGAAAAATCTGGACATGCTGCAAACTATGCAGACAACATGTTTACGACACATTCTGAAAACCGTAACTACGCAGTAAAACCGATGAACTGTCCTTGTCACGTACAAGTGTTCAACCAAGGTTTAAAATCGTACCGTGATCTTCCTGTACGTCTAGCTGAGTTCGGTTCATGTCACCGTAACGAACCATCTGGTTCATTGCACGGTATTATGCGTGTTCGTGGCTTTACTCAAGATGACGCGCACATTTTCTGTACCAAAGAACAAATTGGTACTGAAGTAGCTGACTTCATTAAATTGACTTTAGATGTTTATAAAGACTTTGGTTTTGAAGAAGTTCAAATGAAATTGTCGACACGTCCAGAAAAACGTGTGGGTGATGACAAACTTTGGGATATGGCTGAAAAATCTTTAGCAGATGCTTTAGATGCTGCCGGTTTGGAATGGGAACTTCAACCGGGTGAAGGCGCATTCTATGGTCCGAAAATTGAATTCTCACTGAAAGACTGCTTAGGCCGTGTATGGCAATGTGGTACAATCCAATGTGACTTTAACTTACCAGAACGTCTTGATGCATCTTATGTAACTGAAGATAACGATCGAGATCAACCAGTTATGTTGCATCGCGCAATTCTTGGCAGTTTCGAACGTTTTATTGGTATACTTATCGAACACTACGCTGGCTTTATGCCACCTTGGTTGTCACCAATCCAAGCATGCGTAATGAATATTACAGATTCACAAGCTGAGGCAAGTGAGTCAGTCGTCGCTAAACTTAAAGAAAACGGTATTCGTGCTATTTCTGACTTGAGAAATGAGAAAATCGGCTTTAAGATTCGTGAACGCACATTAGAGCGTATTCCATACTTATTGGTACTTGGGGACCGTGAAGTAGAGGAAGGTACTGTAAACGTACGTACACGCTCTGGAACAAATTTGGGTACTATGTCTATCGATGCTTTCGTTGACCTAGTAAAAGCAGCCGTTGCCGAACGCGGCCGGTACATTGTGGAGTAACAGCGATTAAACAGCCTGACCGTAATCAACAGGGCGGTAACAAATCAAACCGTCCTGCCTTGAATGATGAAATTCGTGCAAAAGAAGTCCGTCTTGTAGACGAAAATGGCGAGCAAAAAGGTATCGTAAGCTTGGCTGATGCCTTACGTGCTGCAGAAGCAGTTGAGCTTGATCTTGTTGAGATCGTAGCGAATGCTGAGCCACCAGTTTGTAAGATTATGGACTTCAACAAGCATTTGTTTGATCTTAAGCAAAAGCAGAAAGAAGCGAAGAAAAAACAGCATCAAGTACAGGTGAAAGAAATCAAGCTACGCCCTGGTACTGATGTAGGTGATTACAACGTAAAACTACGTGCAATTATCAAGTTCCTTGAAGAAGGCAACAAAGTCAAAATCACCCTTCGTTTCCGTGGTCGTGAGATGGCTCACCAACAACTGGGTCTTGCTCAATTGCAAAAAATTGAAGCTGACGTAGTTGAATTTGGTGTTGTTGAACAAACACCAAAAATGGAAGGTCGTCAAATGGGTATGCTACTTGGACCTAAACGTAAAAAGTAAGCACTCATTGAGCGAAAAAGCCCTGCACTAGCAGTAATGCCAGTCAGTTAAGCAAAAAAAGTTAAAATGCTGTAAAAAGAGCGTATGTAAATACGCTCTTTTTTTATGAATTTATCTCAGAATCTAGATTTAACATTAAAACAAACCCTACCTTCACTT